>CAYYPJ010000303.1:0-2352 GCA_964473495.1 uncultured Spirochaetales bacterium | reverse complement strand
ATATACTGAAGACTCTCTTGCTGCAACAGGCATTGAACTTGTATTACATATAATGATCGTACGTTCCATCAAAGTTCTTCCTGTCTTAGGGTCTGTCAATTCCGGAAATTCTTTCAAGGTCTCCACGACCTCGCCAGCTCGTTCACCACAGGCAGCGATGATCACAATATCCACCTCAGCATGTCTGCTGGTAATCTGCTGTAAAACTGTTTTCCCTGCACCAAAAGGACCTGGTATACAGTAAGTTCCGCCTTTCGCCACAGGAAAGAAGGTGTCAATGAGTCGTACTTTAGTGACCAACGGTTCGACTGGTCTCAGTCTCTCATCATATGCAGTCACTGCTTTTTTGACTGGCCAGGTGAAATTCATGGTCAATGAATGCTCATGGCCCTCTTCATCCTTGAGTACCGCGATCTCTTCGTCATTGAAGTACGATCCTTTCTGAACAATCTTCTCTACAGTATAATTCCCCGATCTTAATGAGAAGGGAGCCATGATCTTATGAGTGAACATTCCTTCCGGGACAGTACCGATCATGTACGCCGGTCTGATGACTTGTCCCTTCTTGACCTTGGGGGTAAATTCCCACGATGTCCTTGGCAGTGCTTTAAGGTATTCACCACGTTTCAGGAAAAAACCACACTTTTCTGCCAATTCAGGCAAGGGATTCTGCAATCCGTCAAATACCCGTCCAAGCAGCCCCGGCCCAAGTTCTACACTCAGTAACTCCCCGGTAAATTCCACTTCATCGCCGACTCCGACCCCTCTAGTCATCTCAAAAGCCTGCATCGAGACAACAGAACCTCTTATTCTGATTACCTCTGACTTGAGCCTGGTCTCTCCAACGATGATATAGGCTACTTCATTCAAGGATACATCACCATCAATCTCAACAGAAACCATGTTTCCATTGACTCCAACAACACGTCCTTTATTCATTGTCATGTATCTACTCCACTATTTAATAGCTTCCTATGCTAGTTTTAATATTTGATAATAATCTTTTGAATTCTTCATTCCCTTCTTCAAAATCAAAATGCTGATGTCTCTCGAGTATTGCAAGTTTAAGAGAGTAAACGATCAGTTTCGTAAGATCGAAATAATGAGTGACTTCAATATCTTCTAAAAAAACAATTCTAGCGGCATCAAGGATCTTCTCCCCCATCAAGGGAGAGTTCTCTGCCATTGCTTTTCTCACAGCCTCTGTGATAGCCGATGTTTTTCCATAGGTGTTTTTATAGGTCTCTTTCTCTGATAGTCCAAGATGTTCTGCACGCTTTTCGGCTAATAGATGTATAAGACTCTGCTCAAAAGATTCCCATGCCAGAAGCGTCTTGTTCTTGATTGGAATATCGCCAGAGGACGGGTCATATAGAGAGGAAATGACTTTAAAGTCTTTCTTGCTGAGATGTGTTCTACACAGATCCAGGAATTCAGTTCCGGTTATGGTCAATTCCTGATCCAGATCTAGTGTCGGGAGTGTCGTGACCAGATAATAATAACGGGACAACCTTATGCTCCTTTCTGTGCAGCTTCTTTTATGATCTTTGCCAGATATGGATTCACAAATTGTGCGAGGATATCTGCAATCTCAGTTGCACTAAAATCGTAATAGGCTTTCCCATCCTTCTCTCTAAGAATGAATCCTCCATGCATTTGATCCACAGGAGAAACATCAAGCCCTTTTTTGAATTCTTTCGCTAGACTGGTTTTCAAGGTATCCAATAGACTCTTTGCATCGTTCTCGGATATTTCAAGCTGCACATCACCTGCTTCGATGATCTCACTCTTGACTACAGTCTCTATGAATGAAGCCAGGTTATTCCCGGTCATGGATTTCTTCACTTCATTCAGCAAGGCTCCCTTCAAAACAGATTGTATCTTTTTCTCCAAAGATAGAAGCACATCCCTTGCAGCTTGTTCCAAAGATGCCTTCGAGCTGGCTTCTGCTCTCTTGATTTGTGCTTCTGATCGATCCTGTGCAGCAGCAACTTCTTTTTTCGCATCTGCTATGATTCGATCAGCTTTTTTTTTGGCAGTTGCGATTATTTCGTCTGATTTTTTCTCCGCAGCCCTTATACCATCTTTTTGAATTGACTCTAAAAGTTCTTTTACTTGTACTTCCATGCATTCCCTCGGAAAATATTTTGTGTTCACTATACTCATATTGTACTATTTGTGCAACATAAAAATCATCAAACAGGATACCATACTGTTTAATTATCGGTACGACCAATTCTTGGTTTCTTGTATATGCATCACAACCTCTTATGTAAACTTGCAGCTAACTACCAAAAAAGATTTTATAGACATCCCCAAAAAGAATGTATATAGTATCGTCATGAACAGGAT
>CAYYPJ010000302.1:0-2359 GCA_964473495.1 uncultured Spirochaetales bacterium | reverse complement strand
TGTCGATGGCATTTGAAAATGGTACAAAAAGGCAGTTGAAATTGGTACAGCCAAATTCAAGATGAGTTTCATCAAAATAAGGTGGGACTCATATGATAGGAGCCAATGTGTATCACAGAATGTTAATGTTACGAAGTATAGGAGCAAGTCAGCGAGAAATAGCTCGGGAGCTCCATATATCTAAGACGACAGTAAACAAGTATTTATCCCAGTCTGAAGTAGCCGGCGAGATTGACTCCTGCCGGCGCGCCGGCAGGAGTCAATTCTCAGTAGCCGGGGATTACATCAGCACCCGGTTGCTTCAAAAGCCTAAACTCAGGACGAGTCGTTTGTATCAAGAAGTTATCAGTCGTTACCCTGAGATAACAGGTAAAGAACGTGCATTTCGAAATTTTATCAAGAAGATCAAAGCCGACCTACCTAAGGGTAACCGACGTATCTTCAGTGTAATAGAGACGGATCCTGGTAGGCAGATTCAGGTGGATATGGGAGAAGATCGCATTGATCTGATTTCAGGTAAACGGGTTAAAATCTACTTTGCCGCCTTCGTTCTCTCCTTTTCACGACAGCTTTTCGTCCACAGTCAGCTGCATCCCTACAAGACGGATGATTTTATCGAGGCCCATCGCCAGGCCTTCCGGTTCTTTGAAGGTGTGGCTGAAGAGTATGTTTATGATCAGACCAAACTGGTTGCTTTGCATGAGAAGTACCGCGAGGTCATTTTCAATGAAAGATTCCATCAGTTTGCTTTGAAAGCAGGATTTCGCCCTGTCGTGTGTGAAGGCTATGATCCCCAGAGCAAAGGCAAAGTGGAACGCTGCATCCAGGAAGTTCACCGGGGATTCTTTTATGGCAGGGACTTTGCCGATCTGCCTGATGTCAGGATGCAAATGATTATGTGGCTTGAGAAGTTTAATGGTCGGCAGCATGCCGTTACCCATCAAGTACCTCAGAAGATGTGGGATGAAGAAAAATTACTTTTAAAGAAGATCCCGGAGTGCTTTATTGAGCGGCAAACACGAAAGGCCGACAAGACAGGATTAATCTCGTTCAAAGGCAATAAATACTCGGTTCCCATGGTGTTTCAAGATAGGAGCGTTTTTGTCTCTGAAAATGAGGAAATGCTGATGATACACGACCCGGCATCCGCCAAAGTAATTGCCACCCACCATATCCCTTTGGGCAAAGGACTGATGATTAAGCAAAGCATTCATTATCGGGATATCAGCATTGAAGTCAAAGAGTTAAAATCCAGAATTAGTGCTGGTTTAGAACGTTTCCCTGATGGTCATCTTGTTGTGAACAGGCTGGTGAGAGAAAACCCGCATATTGTTCGAGATCAGCTGAATGCCGTTCGTAAGATGCTGGATAGCTTTGATGATTCAATATGGAAGGCATCAATACCGACCATCCTGAGAGTACCTCATATCAAGGCCACACTTATCGAAAAGGTATTGCAAACCAAACTACATCAGGATACCTTTAACAATGCCATCGCAGACGTCGATAGTGCACCTGGTAAAGAGTCACCAATTCAGCGGTCTCTTAATGATTACATGGAGGTTTTGCATCATGATTGAGAAGACAAAATATTACCTGAAACGAGCCCGTTGTTTTCATGCACATAACGCCTTGGAAACGGCAATCATCCAAGCAGAAAAAGAGCAGATGTCCTACCTGGAGATGATTTGCTATCTCTTTGAAAAAGAGAACTCCGGACGGGATCAGACAAATCTGCGAAGGAGGTTGAAAAGAGCACAATTACCCGCGATCAAAACCTTTGATGAGTTTGATTATGCGTATCAGCACACGATCACCAGACAAAAAGTGAAGGAATGGCTTTCCTTTGTCTGGTTGGAACAAAGAGAGAATATCATCCTGATGGGGCCTCCGGGAGTTGGGAAAACTCACGTGGCCATTGCACTGAGTTATGAGGCTATCAAAGCGGGTCATAAGGCGTTGTTCTTCAGCATGAATGATATCATAGAAGAACTCGTATTGGCCGAAGCTGATGCCCGGTTGGAGGCCTGCCTCACATCCTTGGCAAAGAATGATTTAGTGGTTATCGATGAGATGGGCTACCTGCCACTAAATGCAAAAGCTGCAAATCTCTTTTTCAGGTTAGTTAATCATCTCTATGAATTCAGATCCATTATTATCACATCAAACAGACTCTTCAATGAATGGGGAGTTACCTTCAACGACAGTGTCATTGCTACGGCTATCCTTGATCGGTTGCTGCACCATGCTCAACCAGTTACCATGATGGGTGACAGCTTTAGATTGAAGGACATTATCCAATGAAAAAGTGTACCAGTTTCGACTGCCAAACTGTACCAGTTTAAACTTCCATTGACAC
>CAYYPJ010000301.1:0-2376 GCA_964473495.1 uncultured Spirochaetales bacterium | reverse complement strand
AAAGAGGGACTTGTAGGATCATTCAGTATGGTTGCTGTGGGAGCAGGTACTAAACATGAAGATCTTGCACATCTGTATATAGATCATCTGCTTTCTTATGATGTTCAACTTGCAGAGGCTATGGATCTTGTAGATTCTCCGGCTCGAACTGACATTGTGCTTCCTCCGGAGGTGGCCAAGAATCTTACCTACGGGGAAGAGCTCATTTCCCAGCTGCATTTCTTTGACCATAAGGCCATGGCAGATGTACAGGGAGAGTGGATTGATAAATGGAATAAGATATTCTCTAAATAGAAGAGGATCACATAATGCTTAGGGAGAGGCAGAACTGGTAGGGTTCTGCCTCTCCGGCTATAAAGATGAGGAATTTATGAATCACTTGCATTTCAGGAGATCTCTTATGCTTCTTCTCGGACCGGGAGTCGTCTTTCTTCTTTTCTTCTTTTTCTCCCCGTTACTGTTCGTTTTGATGGAGAGTTTTAGGGGGGAGGAGGGAATGCTTACGCTTGCCCGTTATCATGAAGTATTGAGTGATGCCCAATTCAGGATGGTATTTGTCAGGACTCTTAAGATGGCCCTGATTGTTACTCCTCTTGCTGTTCTTATGGCATATCCTTCTGCCTATCTTATGACGAAGATATCTTCAGGAAAGAAGTCTGTGCTTATGTCACTGGTAATTCTTCCCCTTATGACCAGTCCTGTAGCCAGGACGTATGCATGGATCGTTATCTTGGGTAAGTACGGGGTTGTCAACCAGACGCTGATATCTCTGGGTATTTTAGATAAACCTGCCCGTCTTATGTACACAGAAGGTGCTATTATCATAGGACTGCTGCAGCTTTTCATGCCTATCATGGTACTCACCTTAGTAAGTGCTATGGAGAATGTACAGGAAGAGGTCGAAGAAGCGGCACTTAGCCTCGGGTCCAGCAGGATAGGGTGTTTCTTTCGTGTCATTGTTCCTCTCTCCTTTGATGGTCTCATCATGGGAGTGACACTTGTCTTCACCGGCTGTATTACAGCGTATGTCACGCCGGCGATTCTTGGAGGGGCAAAAGTCCTTACCCTTTCTACGCTTATGAGGCAGAAGGCAATGGTTTTGATGGACTGGAATGCAGCTACGGTCATTGCTGTGGTAATGATTCTTGCTACATTGGTTCTCTATAACGGAGTGCGGCTACTCAAACCAAGGAATCTCATATGAAGAATTCAAAAATCCTTATTCTCATCACGGTCATCATGTTCATCTTTCTTATTGGTCCTTTCCTTGTGATCATTATCTCTTCTTTCAGTAGTGATGCCATCATGCGGTTCCCTCCCAAGGGATTCTCGTTTCGCTGGTATGACAAGGTCCTGAACATCGATATGTTCAGGACTACCTTCTGGATGAGCCTCAAGGTTGGTCTTGCCGCTACGTTCACTGCTCTTGTACTGGGTGTCCCGGTGGCCTATACCAATGTTCGTTTCAGATATCCAGGGAAGAGTGCGTTAGAACTATTCTTCTCTTCCCCTGCTATTGTTCCGGGGCTGGTTATAGGGTTCTCTCTGCTGAGGTTCTTTATCTATGTGACAAGAGTGCCCATTATGATGGGACTCTATCTCGGGCACACCGCTATTCTCTTTCCCTATACCGTACGGGTAGTATCAGCAAGTCTCCGAAACTTTGATCCGGGAGTAGAAGAGGCTGCAGTAAGTCTGGGCTCAACCCCTTTGCATGCATTCTTTTCAGTGGTAGTTCCCAATATTAAATCGGGTCTTATTGCCGCATTCATCCTGGCATTCATCACATCGTTCAACAATGTGCCGGTCTCTCTGTTCTTGACAGGACCCGGGGTCGCTACCTTGCCGATACAGATGCTGATCTATATGGAGTACTATTTTGATCCGACGATCTCGGCTCTCTCTAGTATTCTCATCGTCTTCACGATACTCGTGGTCCAGGGGGCAGAGAAGCTTCTTGGGATATCAAAATACATATAAGAAGGAAGAGCTATGTCATTTATTGAGTTAACGAATATAGATGCTGGATATGTAAAGGGCAAACCCGTCCTCAAGGATTTTCATATCTCTGTAGAGAAGGGTGAACTTGTCTCTCTTCTCGGTCCCAGCGGTTGTGGGAAGACAACGACTCTGCGTACTATTGCAGGGTTTATTATGGCAGAAAAGGGTAAGGTAGTCATCGGTGGAAAGGATTATACCCGTACACCGCCTAATAAGCGGAACATCGGTCTGGTATTCCAGAACTATGCACTTTTCCCCCATCTCTCGGTTTATGAGAATGTTGCATATGGTCTCAAACGGCGTAAGCTCGCTAAAGATGTCATCACCGACAAAGTCGCCAAGGTCTTGAAACTTGTCTCTCTCTCCGGATATGAG
>CAYYPJ010000300.1:0-2377 GCA_964473495.1 uncultured Spirochaetales bacterium | reverse complement strand
GTTAGGTACTGGGGGAACCCGATGCCTATATGCCCGGAAGTCAAGCTGTCCCCGACAATCAGTAACATTGATCTCAACTTTTCTTTGTCTTTGCAGTGTCGACAATAGAGAAGACGGATATATGCCCCTCTTTCTCAATGTCAATATCAGCAATCTCTTCGATCAGTGAGACCTCTTGAAAAGGAATCATCAGATGATTTGCCATACCGAAGGTCTTTTCAAACTCTTCACGGCTTGGATCAATAATCAGAGTACTAGATGGCGGCAGGATGATATCTTTTATGGAGACAAAATAGGGATGGGTCATATCAAGAAGTTTAGCACTAAGAGTCACATCTTTCTGTTTCCAGGTAAAATGAATTCGATATAATGACATAATATCCTCCGCTGCAGAAATACAGAACTTCTCTTGGACGATTTAGAGAAGTCCCCGGATCTAAACTATATGACTGATTTTTCCCCTTGCTGATTCAATCCGCGCTTTTCCTGCAAAGAGTCCCCACGAAGCCATTTTACTCCTAAATAACACAATGGTGTGTCCAGTAATGCAAAGGCAATCTTAAATAACCAGTATGGTATAATAAGACTAATAATGAATTCAGTACTGAATTTTGGAGTCATATGGTAGAAAGCAATAAACATGAATATTGTTGTATCAATAAGCTGGCTAGTCATTGTTGAAAGATTATTTCGCAGCCACAAGTGTTTACCTTTTGTTTTAGACTTCCAAAAGTCAAAAGCAAAGACATCATAGGTCTGACTGATGAAAAATGAAACAATGCTGGCAAATATCATGCGTAGGCTGCTGCCGAAAATTGTCTCATATTCAAATTGAAGTCCCCAGGATGGGTTTGCCGGTACCTTTATACATAATAGAATCATCATAAACATGAAAATAAGGATTCCGGAAGAGACTCGGACAAAGAATTGTGCCCGTTTCTTTCCGTGGACCTCACCGATAATATCGGTTATAAGAAACAAAAGCGGAATAAAGAATATTCCAACAGATACACGAAACCCGAATAGGGTAGTGATCTTTGCACCTAATGTATTCACGATAACCATAGAACTCACAAATAGTGCTAAAAGAATTTGTGATTTATATTCAATCTGATTCATCAATTGACAACTCCTGTATATGCTTTCTCTTCTACACACTGTTTTTCTTAAGATACCATAACCGATTCAAATGATTTAGTCAAATATCGTAGAGGTGTGTCATGTCTGAGATGAGAGTTCTATAAGTCTTTATATAGTAATACTATAAATGCTTTGAGTATGTGCTTGGATAGGGAATTAGAGTGTATGTGACAGCCTGATACTGCTATTGGTGTCATCATAAGGAGTGTCTTCTAGGTAAAAACAGATGATTCTCTTTGAATAGTGAAAGTATTTGTTGCAAGATGTTGCAATAGAGGTATAATAGAACTACCTTACATTAGAGAATTATTGAGCACGTAAATGACACTTTATTATTCTTTAGATAGGAGAAGAATATATGCCAGATAAAAAATTAATCGTTGTCGCAATTGGAGGAAATTCCCTGATTGAAGATGCGAAACATATTACTGTGGCCGCTCAGTACGAAGCAGCAAGAAAGACTGCAGAACACATTGTGAAACTTGCTTCAGAGGGGCATAAGATTGTCATTGCTCACGGAAATGGACCGCAAGTAGGTTTTATTTTGCGTCGTGCAGAGTTCTCAAGGAGGATTTTGCATACAGTACCATTGGATTCATGTGTTGCTGATACTCAGGGAGCTATTGGGTATAATCTACAGATGGCTCTTCATAATGAGTTTATTAAAGCCGGGATCTCTCGATCTGTGGTGACGGTAGTGACGCAGGTGGAAGTAGATGCTGATGACCAGTCGTTCTCTCATCCTACCAAGCCGATTGGTACTTTCATGACACAAGAAGACGCTGAGTACCATCGAGATTCCGATGGGTGGAATATTATAGAGGATTCAGGAAGAGGGTATAGGAGAGTTGTAGCATCACCTGTACCTAAGAGTATTATTGAACTTGATACCGTGAAGACCTTACTGGATAGCGGGGTCATCGTTATTGCTGCTGGTGGTGGTGGTATCCCTGTGACTGTATCGGCAGATGGTCAATTGAAAGGAGTTGAGGCTGTCATTGATAAGGATCTTGCCTCGTCACTTATGGCTCAGAAATTAGGCGCCGATTTGTTTGTGATCTCTACGGCAGTTGAGCAGGTCTGTCTGAACTTTGGTAAACCAAATCAGAAGAGTTTGCATACTATCAATGTTGCAGAAGTAAAAAGATATATGGAAGAGGGCCATTTTGCTCCAGGCAGTATGCTGCCGAAGATGAAGGCTGTCGTTGAATTCATCGAAGCCTCAGGCTGTCCCGGG
>CAYYPJ010000299.1:0-2388 GCA_964473495.1 uncultured Spirochaetales bacterium | reverse complement strand
GTCTATGTCTCGATGAAGCTACCAGAGGGAAAGAAGGATGATGATACTGAGAAGGAGAAGATCCGGGAAGCGATGATCGACCGGGGTATCTGTTTCCACTCCTGGAGACACTTCTATGCAACCCACCTCGCTGATAAGATCGAACTCAGGACCGTACAGCTTGCTACCGGCCACAAGACCCCAGCTATGGCTGCTCACTATGCAGATCATGCCCAGGGTACTCATCTGGAGCAAGTATCACAGGCAGTGAATGATGTCTTCGAGGAGATGATCATCAGTGAGAGAAAAGCAGAGCAAAGTGCATAGTTTATATTTTTACTTAACACTTGTTGACTGTTTTATATTACCGGTGATATAGTTGTCTTAACATTGTCAGTGCTCTCCAGGTTGGTCCCATATAAGGAGTACTTGTATAGATGTTAAGACAACCAATATCGGAAGGAATAGATCAAATAGCTGGAGTGCAGCGACTGCTCACCTACCAGGAAGCTGCAGATATCCTTGGTATGAAACCCCAGACTCTCAGACAGTGGGTTTCAGCTGGGAAACTCTCACATGTGAAGATCGGATCAGCTGTCAGGTTCAGACCTGATCAGCTCGAAGAGTTCATCATGGGTTCTACCAGGAAACGCCATGGATAGGGAGAAGTTATCAGAACTGGCCCTTTGGATACAGAGAGAACTTGGATCTCTTGATCATGGAGAGATTCATGTCATCATGAAAGTTCGAGACGGGAGACTCTCCCTGATCGAGAAGACAAAGATCGTAAAAGAAAAACCTGAATGATTTCAAGGTACAGACCAGCAGAGAAATCTGCTGGTCTAGTTGTTAACAACTGATATTACTTCAAATATAATTAGAGAGAAAAGTGTTCTAAGCAAAAATCAATTATTTTTTCTCTTCTGTTATCTACCGTTGATTTATTGAAATCACCATATTGTATTATACCAGCCATATCCCGTGTTGTAGTTATACTTGATTGAAGATATCCATTGACTTTGTTAATAGGTGCAAGATTTCCTATGCTCTTATTAATCCCTTCTTCCAGTAACATGAGATTTCCAAATCGATTCTTTTCATACTCATAATCCTCTTCAAATCCAAATGCTTCAACATCAAATTCTGGATCACTGCTAAAAATATGCTCAGTTTGAAGTTTAGTCCATTTCCCCATAGAAATAGGTCCCCCATCATATTCTGCAAGGATGTATCTGACAGCACCATTACCATAGATATCAGCATCTAGATAATTCTTAAACACGTGATTACTCATAAACTTCTCACCGATATACTTTAAAGATTCTTTAACCTCATCTACTGAATAGTCTTTTTCTGCAAGCTGAGAGCTAAGCCAATAAGCATCTGCAATTGGATTAGTTCCACGTGTTTTATATACTCGGACTTCAACTGCTTCTAATAAGGACAGTGTTGCATCAAGTTTTTCCTGCATATAAAGACGAACAATCACAGGATAAAGGGTTGCTGTAAATTCGAGTTTACAGAATATTTTTTTCTTTATATCATCCACACCAATCTTTCGTAGTAAGTCACAATAACACCTTGAAAACTCTTTGAAATCTGAGAGATATTCCTTAATAAAAGTAGTCAAATCACTCATATTTGATTTCAAACTCTCACATCGATTTTTAAGATTCTCAAAAATAGTTTCAGCACTATTTCGATTATTCCATGAATCTGGGAAAAATCTTCTAGATGAATAGTAATGATGTGTAAAAATTGTATTCTCTTCAAATCTTCCCAAGATGTTTAATTCATTTTTTAATATGAGGATTTCATCATATGAATCAAAAACTATTTCAAATTGATCATTGATGAAATCATTAAGGTTTTCATCTAAATGCAGTGTGGAATATAGCATAAGAATACTTTTTGTTTTATCCAAAATCCTTAAAGGAAGCCCTCGATCATTGATTATTGAGAACATCTTAACTGCTTGTGCTTGATCTTCAACATTAAAAACTAGTACCTCAATTCTATCTCTAATAAATACTATTCGTTTCTCTACTTCAGCAGTTGACAGAGCATTACAATATGCCCGAAATTCCTCTTTAGCTTTATACATAAACCTATGGCTTCTTTTTTCAATTGAGTCAATGTCAATCTGTTCAAAGTCAAATAAAACACTACTAAGGAATGTTCCATCTATGCCCAAAGGCTTCAGTTTTAAACTATCTCTTGATCCAATAAATGCTGAAAGTTGATCTCTTCGGATTTCTTCATTATTCAATTTCTCAATCAAAACTTCCAAGAGAATGAATAACGTTGTAATCCTCTGTTGCCCATCAATAATCTCATACACAGTATCAACAGAAAGACCTTCAGACTCATTCTGTTTGAAAGCGAGTGTACCAATAAAGTGGTTCATAT
>CAYYPJ010000298.1:0-2407 GCA_964473495.1 uncultured Spirochaetales bacterium | reverse complement strand
CTTACTACCAGCAAAAAAAGCCTGAATATTTATATCAATAAAATCTTTTTTCACCATTTTTCTTATTAATCCGGGCCAATCAACAGATTCAATTTTAAGAACTTTAATAAGAGCTCCAAGAAGGACAATATTCATTACTCTTACATTGCCAAGATCTCCTGCTATATGTACAGCATTGATAATTTTTGCATCAACCTTCCTGGAGATCAAATCTATAACATTTTCAGGATAGGCACGTTCTCCAGTTTGTATTGATATCGGGCTGATGCGGTATTTATTGATAACTGCTATACCCTCCGGTTTCAAATATTCAAGCCAACGGAGAGCTTCCATTTCTTCAAAGGATACCAGAATATCTGCCGTACCCGGATCAATCACAGGAGAAAACACTTTTTTTCCATACCTTACATGACTTGAAACGACTCCTCCCCGCTGAGACATACCATGGATTTCATTCATTTTCACGTCGTAGCCCGCTTCCATAAATCCTGTGGTTAGAATCTTGCTCGCCAGCAGAGTGCCCTGCCCTCCGACCCCAACCAATAGTATATTTTTAATCATTAGTTTCCCCTTCCCTTATTATTGCTTTTGATGGACAAACCTGCAGACAAACACCGCATCCCGTGCATGAGACCGTATCAATCACAACTTTACCGGAGTCTCCACTAAATGACATGGAAGGACAGCCTACCCTCAAACATGCTTTACAGCCTATGCAGAGCTCTGCATCTACATAACATTTAGAAAAAACATCACCGAATTCTGCTTTATCTTTCTTTGAAATTTTTTTTAACATACAGGGCCATCTTGTAATTATGACAGAATGCTCATCAAGTGCCAGCGCCCATTTAAGAGTTTCCTTTACTATATTGAGATCATTTGGATTTATTGTTCTAATATTTTTCATCCCAAGCGATCTGCATACATCTTCTATATTTACAGAAGAAGTAGGCTCTCTCATCAAGGTATAACCGCTTCCAGGATTTTCCTGGCGTCCAGTCATTCCTGTAATACGGTTATCAAGAATGCATGTGATGGTTTTACTATTGTTGTAAATAACATTCAACAAACTATTAATTCCTGAATGAAAAAAAGTTGAATCTCCAATTACGGCGACTGAACGTATGTTTTCACCTTTAATCTCAAAGGCTTTTTGCGCGCCATGTCCCATGCTTATACTAGCGCCCATACAGATTATGGAATCAATTGCATTATATGGTTTATTGAAAGCCAGTGCGTAACATCCTATATCACCTGTAATCATTATATTTTTAATCTTCCCCAGCTGATAAAAGAATCCCCTATGGGGACATCCGGAACAAAATGATGGGGGACGGGGTGAAACACCTGAGGTATCACAGCTTATAAGTTCATTTCTAATTCCCTTAATATTCCTGTAAATCAGATCAGTACTTATTTCTCCTATACCTGGAAAAGTATCTCTACCGTAGCAGGGTATCCCGGCAGCTTTTATCTGGTTTTCCAGATAAGGATCACCCTCTTCTATTACATACAGCTTGTCAACTTTAGCGGAAAAGTCCCTGATTTTATTCATAGGAAGCGGATGGGTAAAGCCAAGCTTAAGATAAGATGCCGTTTCACCAAGGGCTTCCTGGGCATATTGATACACAATACCTGAAGTAATTACTCCAATAGCTGTTCCATTCCATTCAATAAAATTCAAATTTGTAGTTTCAGAGTACTCAGAGAGTCTTTTCAGCCTTTCTTCAAGATAAACTCTCATCTTTCTGCTGTGCATAGGGACTGCTATGTATTTTTCTAGCTGCTTCACATAGGGCTTTCCCGTTTGCTCCTGACGTTCTTCAGAACATTCAACTATCCCTTTTGAATGAGAAATTCTGGTTGTCATCCTTATTAGAACCGGAATATCATATTCTTCACTTACCCAAAAAGCCTTTTCAACCATATCTTTACATTCCTGGCTGTCAGAGGGTTCAAACATTGCTATTTTCGCAAAAGTAGCATAGTTACGGTTATCCTGTTCATTCTGAGAAGAGTGCATTCCAGGATCATCAGCAGAAATGAGAACCATCCCGCTGTTTACCCCGGTATAGGCAAAGCTAAAAAGAGGATCTGCGGCAACATTTACACCCACATGTTTCATTGCCGAAAGCGAACGTATCCCGGCAATGGATGCTCCTATCGCAGATTCCAGAGCAACTTTTTCGTTTGGTGCCCATTCAGAATAAATATCATCCTTAAATAATGCTATATTCTCGAGAATTTCTGTGCTGGGAGTACCGGGATAGGCCGATGCAAATTTTACGCCTGATTCCCAAGCCCCCCTAGCTATGGCTTCGTTTCCTGTTAGAAGCAGTTTAATATAGTTTTCTCCTAAATTTTGGTTATTCGCTTGATTCCTCAGATTTTGATATTTCCAAAAAAA
>CAYYPJ010000297.1:0-2447 GCA_964473495.1 uncultured Spirochaetales bacterium | reverse complement strand
TACCACCAAACCTTCCAAGATAAGAGACTAACAGCATCAATCTCTTATGTGGACAGTATGATTTTCCTGTATGATATGGCTTCAGAGGGAAGACCTCGCTGGATAGAAATCAGATCGCAGCAGGGCAGCAATATATGAGCGCGGATCGGCAGGGAGTGAGATATCTTATGGTATTATGATCTTATATACGATCAATGAATCATAGATCACCATCTTCTCTTTAGATGATGCGAGCCCGATCACTATGATCGGGCTCGCATCTCTATTCCGACAGCAACCTACATAAAAGATTCTGCAGCTTTCTCGATCGCTTCTACGGTGATGTCAAAAACTTTGTATAGTTTCTCTGCTGAAGCAGATTTACCAAAAGTATGCATGCCTATGACCTTTCCCTGAAGTCCAACATACTTATACCAGTAATCAGTCATGGCAGCTTCTATCGCTACCCGCTTTGTCTTTGATGCCGGTAATACAGACTCTTTATAGGAATCCGACTGTTTCTCAAACACTTCCGGAGACGGCAGAGAAACTACACGTACATGTTTCCCTGTCTTTGCCAGATTCTCGGCAGCCTGTTTTGCCAGCATGACTTCGGAACCCGTTGCAATAAGAATGATTTCAACATCAGCACTGCTGTCCCACAGGATATATCCACCTTTTTCAATGTCTGCAACCTGATCAGCACTTCTTGGCTGAGGATCCAGACTCTGACGACTAAGAATGAGTGATGTCGGACCATCTTGTCGTTTGATTGCTGCCTTCCAAGCCACTGCTGTCTCAACAGCATCTGCAGGTCTCCAGCTCTCCATGTTCGGAGTCATACGCAAAGATGCAATCTGTTCCACAGGCTGATGTGTAGGTCCATCTTCTCCTAACCCGATAGAATCATGGGTATAGACAAAGATATCTCTCAACCCCATAAGACAGGACATACGAACAGCATTCCGTGCATATTCCATGAAGATAAGGAATGTTCCGCTATACGGGATGAACCCACCGTGCAATGTCATACCATTCATGATAGCTGACATACCAAACTCCCGCACACCGTAGTGTATATAGTTAGCATGTGCATCATTACCGGTCAAGGCTTTAGAACCGCTCCACATCGTCTTGTTCGAGGGTGCTAAATCAGCAGATCCTCCAAACAGTTCGGGAAACAGTGGACCAAGTTTCTCGATAGCCATCTGAGAAGCACTTCGCGATGCAGTCTTTACTTCATCAGCCTGGAGTGAGGCAATATATGCATCATAGGTTTTCTCCCAGTCGATCGGGAACTCTTTCCCCATTCTTCTGGTAAATTCTTCAGCCTCTTTCGGATAGGCTTCTTCATATGCATGAAAAAGTTTATCCCAAGCTTTCTCATCTGCAGCCCCCCTATCTGAACAGTCCCAAGCTGCATAGATGTCCTCAGGGATAAAAAAAGGTTCATCATACTTCCACCCCAGGGCTTTTCTGGTCAACTGTACCTCTTCAGTGCCAAGAGGTGCCCCATGCGCGGAGGCTTTGCCTGCTTTGTGGGGAGAACCAAATCCAATTGTAGTCTTACAGCAGATAAGTGTCGGGCGATCATGATCAGCCTTTGCTTCCTGCAGTGCATGCTCTATGTCCGATGCATTCTGCCCATTGACGTCTCTTATCACTTGCCAGCCGTATGCTTTAAATCTTTTTGGAGTATCATCACCAAACCAGCCTGCTACTTCCCCGTCAATGGAAATCCCATTATCATCATAAAGAAGAATCAGCTTACCAAGTTTCCAAACTCCTGCCAGTGAGGATACTTCATGAGAGATTCCTTCCATCAAACAACCATCACCTGCGAATACATAGGTATAGTGATCAACAATAGGATATCCAGTTTTGTTGAATGTTGCAGCAAGGACTTTCTCAGCTACAGCCATTCCCACTGCATTGGCGATTCCCTGACCAAGCGGTCCTGTTGTCGTCTCAACCCCTGGTGTGACTCTGTACTCAGGATGCCCCGGAGTCTTTGAATCAAGCTGTCTGAATTTCTTTAACTCTTCAAGGGAAAGATCATACCCCGTCAAATGCAGCAATGAATAGAGAAGCATCGACGCATGCCCATTTGAAAGTACAAATCGATCTCGATTAAGCCAAGAAGGATCCTTTGGATTATGATGCATCGTCCGTCTCCAAAGCACCTCTGCGGCATCGGCCATCCCAAGCGGAGCCCCAGGATGTCCTGAGTTCGCCTGCTGTATCCCATCCATACTTAAAATACGTACTGCATTAGCTAATTGTCTCATATATTCCATGTATTACACCCCTTAAAACATGTTGTATGTTGAATAACTGCACTATACCGTATTATTGATGAAAATAAAAGCTTTGTCATATTGACTCTATCAAAGGTCCATGAGATTTTCTTCTTTTTCCGCTTTTTGACGGGAATTTCATTATTCTGTGCAGGATCACAACCATATCCT
>CAYYPJ010000296.1:0-2449 GCA_964473495.1 uncultured Spirochaetales bacterium | reverse complement strand
CTATATAACGCCCTGCTAAATATGTTGCTAATTCTCCTGATAATAACTTAGCATTAGAGCCTGTTATATAAATATCACAGTCAAATTCAATCCGAAAAGAATTTATGCATTTTTCCCATTGTTCTACTTCTTGAATTTCATCAAAAAATAAATAACTTTTCCCATTTATGTGAGATATTCTTTCTTTAATATTATCATGAAGTGCATTAGCCGTTGTGAGATGTGAATTACTGATGTTTTCAAAGTTAATTGATATTATTTGTGTTTTTGAAATACCTTTTGTTATAAGTTCATTTTGGATAAGCTTTAACATTACAGATTTTCCACTTCGTCTAATCCCAGTAATAACTTTTATTAAGTCATTATCAATAAAAGGACGAATTTTTGACATATAATTTTCTCTTTGAATCATAATCTTACCACCTTTTATAGATATTATATATTATTTATAACTTATAAACAATATTAAATAGATAAGATTGTCAGTTATAACTTATAATTAGTATTAAGATTATTATCTTATCAGTTATGATTTGTAGTAATATAAAAGACTCCCCTGCAAAGACTATCAGAATTGCTTAGAAATTGACCTAAATCAAAAAATTATAATAAAATCAAAACTTGAATTCAATAAAGATCTTTTTTCTATACTGCGAATATAAGCTTTTGATTTGAACCAACCCGATGTTAAGGCTTATCTCTTCCATTCGTGATAAATTACCGCATTTACTCAACATAATGCTGGTATTAAGCCATCATTCTCATTATTTGGAGACAGGTATTCCGCAATTCTTCGTATATTTACCATTGCAGCCCCCAGTTTGTTCTTGTTTCGATGCGAATTTATCAATACTGTGCAGATTTGGATTTTTAATGGCTCAATCATAAAAGCTGTGGGATTTTGTTAACTAAAGGATTTCTGATATAGCTTTTTCTGCTTGCATCAAAGAGCTTAAGGAAGAAATAATCATCATCTGGATAAACATATCCCTGTCTCCTGAGGGTTTTTGATTTTCTTATTGATGCCCTCGATCTTTCCTGCAGAGATATCATAGGTGGCATGGGCGATAATGCCCTCGAAATGGTTGTCAAGAAGCCTTTTGAACCAACGGAGGTGCGTGTTACCTGTAGCAGTGCAAGTGTCCATGATGTCTGAGATTTTCTCAGCCATTTTCACCTCATCTCTCATTTTATAGGCTTCAGTAAGCTTTTCCTTGATCAGACCCAAGGTGAAGAGAAGCCTGGTCTGACTGAGAAGTTCATCGTAGTTGTCGACATGAACCGACTTTCTGACAATCTCCTCCTTGCTGAAGAGAGTGCTGCCTTTGGAGATGACCTTGCCTTTTTCGGCTTCTTCATCCCTCTTTTGGAGGGTTTCCCTCGACGAAGTGAGAATGTACCTGCTTCTTTTGAGAGAGTCTGCTCCCTTGTGGTCACCTTCTTCATGGAGCCTTCTCTGTTCATTCTTCCTAATTCCGCCCACGACCTTGTCGTTGAAGTTCTTCACTCTGTGGAAATAATCGAACACCGGCTGGATGTGGGGGCAGCGCTCCTCAAAGGCCTCTTGAAAGTCACTGTTCATATCGCAGGCGACCGCCTCGACGCCATCCATTCACCCAAGACTCACATGCTCGATGAATGAATAGACTGTGACTTTCTTCTTTCAATGCGCCAGATAAGAGAATATGGCCTGTTTCCATATCTATAATCGCTACGGCATACTTGTTCCCGTTATGGAACTTGAACTCATCAATGCCCAGGAACCTAGACGGCCTTTCGGGCTTGATGAGTTTCTCTCCATCTATGGTGTACTTTCCTTTCAGCCTCTGCAGGCCGATGTCCTTGACGGCATTCTCTCCAAGGCCTGTAATTTCTGTAACTTCCTTGTTCGTGAACCCATATGCCAAAAGATCTCTGGTGTATTGGTAAAGCTCTCAGGTGATTCTGTGCACTTGTGCCTGGAAAGGTACGTTCTGCATCTGTGTATACCGGCAAAAGTACCTGAGCTTTGGAAACCTGATGTTACTCAACCGTCTTCCGAAACACAGATGCTTCAAATTAACCGCATATTCGTTGTGGATATGCATCCTACGGTTGCAATGGGGACAGATACAATCTGCATCGTCCCTGCTGAGCACCCCTTGTAGAAGGTACATCTCTCTATCTGGTACGGTTCTTACGATTTTTGTAGTTTGATTGTTAAAGTCTACCAATCCTGAAGGCAATGTAATATAGTTCACGCAGGGCTATTCTCCTGTTTGTTTTGTGTTGTAACTACAACAATACAGGGATAGCCCTTTCTTTTTCAACTACCTGCTGTTTCTGTTACAGCCTTGGCCTTTTTTGATAGTGCTGATTCTCAATCACACAAGAAAAGGGGTTGAGCCTAAAAATAAAGGCTCTGTTTTCAGAGTGTATTGAAAACGGCTTGATGTAAGAGTCTATGCGT
>CAYYPJ010000295.1:0-2471 GCA_964473495.1 uncultured Spirochaetales bacterium | reverse complement strand
GTATACATTATACAACAGGAAGACTACTTGTCAACTTTTTTTTGACTTTTAAAATAGATATCTTCTGTGTAATCTGAGTTTTTCACAGCTTCTTAGTACAAACTCAAGATTCGTACTAGTTCTTTCTTTTCGGTCGTGAGGATGGTCTGCAGCCGGACGGGATAGCAAAATCGAATGCATCGAAGATATCGACCTGGGCTCCTCCGAACTCGGTAATGATCTTAGCCCTCTTCGGGTGTTCTATCCTGCGGATGCTTCGCATCTCTTCGATCATATGAGCTCTGGTCGGAAATCGTTTCGTCAGTTTGGTATTGCTCTTATATACTCTGTGGATGACCGCATTGAGCGTGAGTGCTATGAACTGGATGAGCATTCTTCCATCAGTACTGGGTTCTGTGCTTGTTCTCAAGCGTCTCCCATTCTGTTCGCTCTTTATGAACATGAAGCACTTTTCCTGTTCGTCTCTCATCCGATAACGATCAAGCACATAAGAGAGAGGATACTCTTGGTGTTTCACACGAGAGCAGATGATGACAAAGAACCCGGAAAGAGCCCAGTAGGAGTGCATGGCCTGCTCCTTCGTTGTATAAGAGAGCAGTGTATGCTGCTTCTCATCAAGCGTGAGGGATAAGAATTCTCCCAGTCTCTTTACAGTTCGGTCATCGAGGGCTGTCTGCTCTTCAATTATCGCATCAAGGCTGCCGGACATCTCATGAATATGCTGAGCAAGTTCTTTCCGGTAGGCACCCTGCTCTTCAGGATCGAAGAAGATACATGATCGTAAGGGTGATACCTTCCTCTTCTGTCCTTTCACGGTTACCGAGAAGGGATAGGAGGATTCTATCCCATACACCCCATGCTCGGGAATCCAATTTTCAGGAAGACACAATCTATCTGCATCCAGAGAGAGAATGGTGGTACGAATATCTTTACTGTTCGTTTTTGCCATCATGATGAAACTGATGCGTCTTTTGACCAGTAGTTCCATAGACTCAGCAGAAAGATATCCGCGATCCAACACCAGCTGGGCACCCTTGAACCCTGCCAGATCAAGTTCCTTGAGCGTGGTCCGTAAGGTCCTCGTATCGGGGATGTTGCCCGGCATCCGCCGGTAATAGACCGGCATACTGCCAGAGACATCATACATGATAAGTTGATTCACCTGGGGGAAGCCGATCATGTTCTTTGTTCTGCCCCCAATGACTACTAGCAAGGTTGTTTCCGTGATACGAGTAGCTGGTAGAATCGATACCGCCACCAAGCATCATCTGTTATCCGTCTCCTCCTGAGAGCGAATAGGGATTGTTTGTGCTCTTCGCTGATAGTTTTGGTAATACGGGTGATGGATGAAGGAGTCAAGATCCGTGATGAGGGGGTACCATTCAATCTTCTGCCAGGATGCAAGATGATTATAGCAATCATCATGAAGCAGGATATAATAGGCAAGAGTCAACAATTCAGCAGCTTTCTCATTCCCAAAGACCTTCTGTAGATCATCTGTCAGTCCACAAGAGCGTGATACCTGTTCGAAAAAGAACACCGTTCCATAGAGCAGGCTGACTGATTCACCAGCATAAGAAGATCTGTCTCGTCTGCTCTTCACGGAAACAGAGCCAACTGAATTTCACTAATTTGTACTAAATTTCTGTGCAAAACTCAGAGTGTAAAGGTTTAATGTTCTGAAAGGTGTTTAAGAATCTCTTCTTTAGCGAGAGTCAGATGAGTCTCACAGGCTTTTACAGCAGCTTGAGTATCTTCGTCGAGTATGGCATTGATGATGTTAATATGTTCATCAACTGATTCATAGAACCTTTTTTCACTCGATAATGCAAGGACTCTGAATGGACTTATCATCATAGATACCTTTGCTAGGGCCTCATAGATGATATGGTTCTTTGAGATCGAGATGATGTAGTCATGGAACTGTATATCTATTTTGAGATAGGTGCTCATCTGTTCGAATTGAGCATTAGCAAGAAAATCTTTCTTAAACTTTTTGAGGTTCTTCTTGATAGAAGTATTGGTGAGTGTGCATATCTTCTCTATAGCAAATTTTTCTATGATAAGTCTGAACTCATAGGAATCAATAATATCTAGGTCGGTAAAATGTTTTACACAGACATATTTGTTCGGGAAGCTCTCGAGGAGTCCTTCCCCGACAAGTTGGTTTATAGCATTACGTACAGGAGACCTTGATACTTTTAGTTCAGTAGCGATCTGTACTTCCTGAATGCGTTCACCGGGTTTCAACCTGCCACTGATGATATTCTCTTTTAGTACATCGTAGACCTGATCTTGAATAGTAGAGACGATTTTGCTAGATTTTAGATTCATGAGACAAGAGTAATCATAAATAGGTTGATATGCAAGGATTTTCAGTGAATGGACTGAAAATTTGTACTGTGTATGAAAGATTCGGCTCAACATAATTTCTTGTGGGATCTGTACAGACGATAGGATCTGCGGCTAGC
>CAYYPJ010000294.1:0-2517 GCA_964473495.1 uncultured Spirochaetales bacterium | reverse complement strand
CGTTTTCCCGATAAGAAATGATTTCTGAAAAATCTTTTGTTGCTGTATCTGTAATAATTAAGCTGAAATTAGTCATGATTGTAAGTCATTTCCCAGTTTATCCAGAAAACCATCTAACGGTTGAACTCTATTGTCCTTAATATCATCAAAACCTTCAGAAAGAAGCTTATGAAGTTGAAATCTTCCTGCCAGTGCTTCAAACGCTTCAATGCTAATAGCTACCAGATCACCTTTACCATTTTTGGTGATATAGACAGGTTCTGCGCTTTTGTGACAAAAATCTGATATTTCATTATATTTATTTCTTAAATCGGAGCTTGGTCTTATTATCGGCATATCCAGCCTCCATATATCAATATTCTATCATAATTCTATCATAATATGTATATGAAGACAAGCTTGTGTCTATAGAAGCTGGACAAACGCATGAAAAGAGAATTGACAGCTACTGTACCCTTTCCCTACTGAGGAGGTTTCTCGCTATCAGAATATTCTTCCGAAGGGGTGATGCTATCAGCTTCTTTCTTGTTACGTAGAGGAATCCACCAGACAAAACCAAAGATAACACACATCCCCAGATTCAACCAGAAATTCTTCTTAGCCCTACTTCCAAACCAGTATCCGACAAAAAGATACTCGACAAGATTAACGGTAATCAGAGTAAGCAGCACATACCACCATGAGTTTGCGAACCCCAACACAAGTGCTATAACCCAGATAAGAACCATAACAACATACCAAGACCATTTCATATGCCCTCCAGAGATTCTCCTGGTGCCTAGGATAAACTTACTTTATACCAAGTATCTCTATCTTCAGTATAAGACAGAATTGCAGTTCACTCAACCAAAATACGTGCATCTATCATATATGACAGTAAACCTTTCTCGCATATCTATGCAATACAGGTGTTCCTTTCCCATTTCGTATTGCTTTAAGCGTTCCGGGAATATCTGTCGGAACTGTTCCCGCACAGAGAGTTATGGGTAAATGTTCATAGATTGACGGAATCATGATCGTAGATGGCCCCATGATGACAGTAGGAATATCTTTGTACCCTATCTGTTCACACACATGTTCAGTACTATTGTTGATAACACTTGTTGCAGTAAGTATCATAGCATCGGCTTCTTCTTTGGCCCAGGCATAGAACTCATGCTCACTGCCGACACCTTTCCCTATATCATAGGCTGTTACCGCAACCCCCATGGTATTCAGCTGCTTGGCAATGGGAGCAAAATATCCGATCATTGCCACCTGTTTTCCCGTTGACAGCTTCAGATCTGGAAATAATGTACCGGTATCATCGGCGTATGCTGTAGCTTTACGATAGTTCAAGGCATTTACCAGTGCAATGACAACTGTTCGCGTGATGGTATCCTCTGATATGATCTTCTGTAATAACGGAAGGGCACTTCCCCCCTCATAATCCTCTGTCTCCTTAAATACCGTACAAGTATTTTTCTTTTCTATCCAGGTGCTGCACAGACCACACCGTCCGTCTTTCAGGGTAACCGCTGTATATCCCAAACCAAGATGTATTTGATCAATCACCGAATGTTCAGCTTCTTCCTGTAATACCGTTAAGATTTTTCTGTTGATCTCCATGTCATCCCTCCCATACTGCATATTCCTACGTTACGAGATCCTATCACAAAACCATTAACTTTCCCAGCATATAATGGCAGTAACAGCAGTGATGATGCAGGCCCCTCAAGGAAAGGGGCCTGCATTAGGTGAAGTCATAGATTCTTTCTGCCTACCAGATACGGTAATTTCCACCTGCATATACATCTAATCCATTATTTAACTTATATCTCAACCCTCCATTGAGCTCGAAGTTCGGCGTAATCAGGTAATGGCCCTCTCCCAGCACTGTCAACCCGAACCCAGAAGTGCTGCCATATACTATTCCAGCCTTGCCTTCGGCCCACCAGTGATAGTCTTCAGGAAGATAGACAGCTCGTCCATCTGCAGAGACGTCGTAGGAAAAAGATGTACCGTATTTTGTCTCGACCTCAGCAGTTGCATCTACATAGAGAGCTTTATCAAGAAAGAAGTCAGCATAGGTACCCTCTAGAACATTTGCCACACTATAATTGAAAGTAGTGAAGTATGAGAAATTCGTATCCAGTCGATTCATAACCTCCCATCCAGAGAGGAAACGGCTATAGCGACTGCGCTCAAATTCATACACCTGTGATTCCCCGATATAAAGCACCTCTAATAGGCGATCCGGGATACCCATAGCTTCAGCAAGTCTTGTGTTGTATTCAATATAATTCTCACTCTCATTATCACTAAACTGTGTACATATCTTATCTTTCATATAGAAGAGTTCTATGACAGCTTCTACCTTCTCTTCGGTAGGGACGACTCCCAGCTGCTTCATCATCAGCTCGGCTGCAATGATAGAGCTGATCGAATGGAGTCTGCCGATTCCTACCCCAATATAGGGAGAAACATTAGTAGTAAAACCCGCTGTTCCCAAAGACAGAGTCCCCCCTCCTCCTGCAC
>CAYYPJ010000293.1:0-2533 GCA_964473495.1 uncultured Spirochaetales bacterium | reverse complement strand
CATATAGTCCTGTATATATCAATATGAGTAAAACAAAACTCAACATACTACTACACCTTCTCTTTGTCTGCCTTTCCCAGCAGGCCCTCAGGTTTTACTAAAAGAATAATAATTAATACACTAAAAGCTATTGTATCTTTTAATCCTTGGGGAATGCCTAGAACAGCGACCCCGAAGGTCTCCAGAAGTCCTAATAGGATTCCGCCGACCATAGCCCCGGTAATATTCCCGATTCCCCCTACTACAGCCGCGACGAAAGCTTTCAAACCTGCCATAGCCCCCATAGTCGGATAGACCTTGAAATCAAGTGCAACCAGAATCCCCGCTGTCGCTGCTAGTGCAGAACCGATAGCAAATGTGAGGCTGATGACATGATCGACATTGATTCCCATAAGGGCTGCCACATCCTGATCGAGACTTGTTGCACGCATGGCCTTTCCCATTCGAGTGTTGTTGATATAGAGCTTAAGAGCCATCATCATAGCGAATGAAACAATCAGTATGAGGATCTGGTGGGGGGTGATTGCCACTCCACCAATATCGAAGGCAGTGTTATCAAAAGGATAATCGAACTTCCTGGATTTGGTACCCCATATGTATGCTGCAAGATTACTCAAGATAAATGATACACCAATAGCACTCAACAGGGGTGCAAGTCTTGTCGCTTTACGCAGAGGCCTATAAGCTACTTTCTCGACAGTCATTCCTAAAACGGCGCTGATACCCATACTGATGATCATCGCCACAAAGAACACGATAAGTAATAGCGGACCATACGAGAGATCTCCACGAAGAAAGTTAAACATGAACAGTCCCATATAAGCACCAATCATCAATATTTCACCATGCGCAAAATTTATGAATTTAAGAATACCATAGACCATAGTATACCCTAGTGCTATCAATGCGTAGATACCACCCAGGGTAAGACCGTTCAGTAAATGTTGAAAAAATTCCGAGGTTGACAAAATATTACTCCTTAGCAACACAACTTAGCACAAAGACACAAGATGGTCATCGCTAAAAGAAACACCTATAACATGAATTGAACATACTGTATATAAGCATTGATATTCTCCAGAGGGAATATCAATGCTTATAGGCACTATGCTCATCTATGCAGAAATAGGGAGGAAGGTCTGGTTACCGACCAGACCCCACACTCCATGCAACACGGTCGTACTTATTTGATTTTAATCAGTTTTGTACCATCAACGGTGTATACACCGATCTGTACAGGTTTCTTATTCACGATCTTATAGATACCTTCAACAGCGATCAGGTCGCCGCTTGCTGCAAAACTTATATTTCCAGATACTCCTTTATAGTCTGAAGTAGCTGCAACAGCATCCCGAACAGCAGCTTTATCAATCGTACCAGTTTCCTTATAGACTTTAGCTATAGCATCCATGATGATATTCGCAGCATCATAAGAATTCTTTGAAAAAGAATCAGGTTCCACACCCCATTTTGCTGTATAATCAGCAGCAAAACCACTTGAACCAGGAGTAGCTTCTGCTTCTACGGGTCCTGTGTAGATGACACCATTTGTATACTCACCGGCAAGGTCAAAGATCTCAGGATTCGAGAATCCATCAGCACTCAAAAATTGTGCAGTAATTCCAAGATTTGCAGCTTGCTCAAGGATCTGAGCCATTTCTGCTACATAGTTTGGAATGTAGATTGCTTCAGGGTTTGTTGCCTTGATCTTTGTCAATTGGGTCTTGAAATCCTTATCTCCCTGCAGAGCAGTCTCTTTAGCTACGATTTTACCGCCTCTTGCTTCAAATCTCGCCATGACCCCTTCAGACAATCCCTGACTATAATCATTCTTGACATAGAGTACAGCAAGCCTCTTGATACCAAGTTCGTCAGCAAAGTATGATCCGGCAACATTGGCCTGAAGTGCATCACTTGGGACTGTTCTCATAATATATGAACCCATCCCGGGAAGATCAGCATGTGTCGATGAAGGAGAAATCATAATGATCTTTTCAGCTTGGGCTCTTGGTGCAATTGCAAGTGATATACTGGAAAAAACAGCACCGACAATGCCGTTGACTTTATCGACACTAGCAAGTTTCTCAATTGCTGCTTGTCCCTTCTCAACGGTACCTTCTGAATCTTCAACAATGACCTCTGCCTGAAGACCTGCAACACCGCCATTGGCATTTCTCTCTTCAACAGCAAGCCTTACAGCTTGTGACTCCAATGTACCATAGTTTGCATAATCACCAGTCATTGGTCCAATAAAACCAATCTTTACTACTTTTGCTTCCTCTTCTTTCTGACCGCCTGCGAACAGTATCCCTGTTGCGGCTGCAAGCATAAGTAAAACAGCCAATCTTTTTTTCACAATCAAGCCTCCTTAATATATCTGTGTATAAATAAGACATAGATATTACAATAAAATCCAATAACAGCTTACTTTTTTTTACAGATCTATTCTTTTATACGAAATTATGCATATTTATTCAACTAAAATTTATTTTTTAGAGACAACTTGACAAAATAACTAACCTATTCCATCGAT
>CAYYPJ010000292.1:0-2554 GCA_964473495.1 uncultured Spirochaetales bacterium | reverse complement strand
TTTCATTGCTTTATCAATAGCCTTTCTCTTCATTTCCACATCCGCATGGGCGTAAATTAGTGTAACCTCCATATTGGAGTGTCCAAGCCACTCGCTTACCAAGGGTAACGGCATTCCTGCACTATACAGATTTTGTGCGCGAGAATGCCTCATGAGGTGAGGGTGCAGGTGGGGAAGCTGTGGGACTGATTCTCTTATAATCCTCTCATATTTTTCCATGATACGGGCAGTGTTGTCTGCAGACATCTTGTTTTTTACACCCTTCCGTTCGACATAGAACAGGTATTGGGTCTTATCTTGGGTTGGATGAAAAAACTTCATATACTGCAACATGATAGATGTGGCCTTCTCAGAGATTGGGGTTATGCGTGACTTTCCTCCCTTCCCGATGAAATGAACTTTGCTGGTTTTCCCGGTGACGGTAATATGCTGAAGCTTGAGGGAGAGCATCTCATTGTTTCTTGCTCCACTGTCATACAGCAAAGTGAGATAACAGCGATCTCGAATACCGATATGTGTCTTTGCATCAGGTGCTCCTAATACCATGGCAACCTCACTTTCAGACAAAAATGTATGGGTTGGCTCAGCTGAGATCCTTCTCTTGGTTATTTCGGCGATTCCACCCATCGTAGATATCATCAAGGGGCTCCCGTGGAGTGAAATGAACTTATAAAAAGTACGTATGCAAGATAACCTCGTGTTTATTGTCGAAGCTGTGCAATTTCTCCCTGTCTCAAGCCAATCAAGAAACTCTACTATGGAGTCTCTTGTAATCATTGCGGTTGTCAGGCTGAAAATATCTACACCCTTTCTCTCCTCAAAGAACAGGACCAGAAGCTTGAGTGAGTCACGGTATGACAATATGGTGTTTTCCGACCTGTTCTTGACTGAAGGCAGATAATCAGAAAGAAAATACCTGATGTTTTCAAACAGTTTCTTATCCTTAAGTTTCTTCATCATTCACCTCCGGATACAGAGAGTCGAACCGACTCCAGTCAAATCCAGAATTCCTGATGATATTCTCTGGAAGAATATGGATGTAATAAAAAGTTTCACTAAAAGAACTATGTCCCATATGTTCCCGAAGAAATATCGCTAATTCATAGAAATCCTTACCTTCTGCAAGCCAATTCAGGATAACCCTGGAGCATGCAGAATGACGCAGGTCATACGGGCGAGGCGATTGGGTTCCGTTACCAATGCCTGCAAGCTTGATACAAAGATTGAATTGGTTATTCATCCAAACTCTTCGATTTCGATGTGATTCCGCTGTTGGCGGTTCAAAAAAGAATTGTCTTGTTCTCATCATGGAGTCATAAGTACGGCATAGCCTTAGGAGATCTTCGGACATCGTTACCATACGGTCCTTATGGCGTTTTGAATTTCTAATAAAAAGTGTTCCCTTGTTCAAATCGACATCCTGCCTTAACAGCAACAGAGGCTCTCCGGGCCTAAGCGCACAGCAATAGATCATCCTGAACAATACGGGGATGGAATACTCCCGATTGGGTGATCTGTAGTGGGGAGAAAGAGAATCAACAGCAAGGAACAATCTTGACAGCTCCTCATCTGTAAACAGATAAGGGAAGAAAGGTTTCTCCTTGTCTATAGCTTCAGCAGGAAGTACAAAAGCATGCTTTCCAATACCTTTCTGATATTTGCCAAACGCCCGTATGACATTTAGGCGGATACGCCTAGTGTTCTGACTTTCATTGCAACGTCTACTACTCCAGCCCAAGACAATATCTTCAGTCATTACAGCCAACGATGGAAACTCTTTTGCAACATATTCATCGATCTTTGAGAGTTGATATTCATAAGAATTACGGCTGTATCCAAGAGCTTCCCGTAGTTCCAGAAAATCAATAATATCCGGGACGAGCTTGCTAGTGATTTTTCTCATTGGTATACCTCGCTTGTAACAGGTATGCCTGTAAAATCCAGTGAACAAGATATCATGGTAGGGTTTGCAGAAATGTATCGGTCAGCACTACTGCAATCTGAATGCCCAAGCACTTGGGCTATGGTAGTGACAGGAATTTCTGAGGCTGCCATAAAAGTGCCTACAGAACGTCTAAGACTGTGAAAGTTCCGTCCAGGAAGTTTGGGAATGGAGGCCTTCTCGCATGCTTTTTTCAGCAAATCGTTAAATCCTGAAGCTCCCAGTGGTCTCACGGGTGCATTGGATGTAAGGAAAATTCTTTTGCAATCAGTTCCTTTTTGCCTCCCTTCCAGTATGTACTTGGCGATTGCATTCCCGGTCTCTGCAGGCATTGGTATAGATAAGGCTTTCCCTGTCTTCTTTTGGGCAAAACGAATTACATATCGTTCCCAATCAATGTCACTCAGATGCATTCTCGAAATATCACTTCTACGCAAACCACAGGAAGCGGCAAGCAATAGTATACAGTAGTTACGTTTTCCGATTTGCGTATTTCTCTCACAAGATCCTAGCATGAGCCGCAGTTCATCCATCGAAAAGGCAGGGATTAGCTTCTTTCTTTTACAGGGTACATATAGGGTTGATTCTATCTGTACAGTGCATACCCCTATC
>CAYYPJ010000291.1:0-2564 GCA_964473495.1 uncultured Spirochaetales bacterium | reverse complement strand
TTTAAGGGCTCTTGATACATTGATTTATACCGATGAATGGGGTCTTCAGTATCAGTTTAGACCGACAGATGATTATTATTCATTAAAAACTCCTTTGCTGCCCGAATTGAGTATATCTATCGATGATATCAAGAATTTAACATTTCCAGAGCCGGATGCTGATTGGCGGTTTGATGGTATTGATAAAAGGTTACAACGATATAAAGCTCAGGGGAAAGCCGTTTTATTAAAGACATTGAATTCAGGTTTTCTTGAGACGGCATCAAAGATTCGTGGGACAGAGAATGTTCTTATGGATTTAGTCTTACAGAAGGATATCCTTGAAGCTTTAATAGAGCGTATCTTTGAGTTTAAATATGCCTATTGGGATAAAGCATTATCGTTATATGGAGAACAGGTGGATATAATTGTCGAAGCCGATGACTACGGTACACAGGAAAGCCTTTTATTGTCGCCCGAGTTCTTTCGGGAGTTTTTCAAACCAAGATGGAAACGATTGTTTACTTTTATTAAAAAGAAGTCACCGAATATTAAGATCTTCTTTCACTCTTGCGGTGCTATTTATTCTCTCATTCCTGATTTTATTGAAATGGGTATAGATATCTTGAATCCTATTCAACTATCTGCAAGAGGTATGGATATTAAAGCTATCAAACGAAATTTCGGCGGTGATATCGTTTTATGGGGAGGTGGCGTTGATACTCAGAAGGTATTACCTTATGCGACGTATCAAGAGCTGAATGGTCACATACGAAGGAATATCGATATACTAGCACCTGGTGGTGGATGGGTTTTCTCTCCTGTTCACAATATTCAAGCAGATGTCCCTGTTGAGAATATCATGGAGATGTTCAGCATTTTTAAAACATATCAGAATTATAAAAGATAGCTGATTTGCATTTGATTTGGCACAAGATACGTGATAGCATAAGTTATATAAATCAAATGTTACATACATTAGGAATATTAAGGGGTTGTGCTATGATTAGGACAAGAGACATTGCAAAAATGATTGATCATTCATTATTGAGGCCTAACTTGACGCAGGAAGAAATCCTAAAGGGACTTAAGTTAGCTAAAGAGTATGACACAATAACGGTTTGCGTACATCCTTCAGATATAGTTTTGGCAAAAAATGTACTGAAGGATTCAGATGTAATGGTCACTACGGTGATTGGATTCCCCCATGGGGCACATACCACAGCAGTGAAGAAATTTGAATCAGAACAGGCCATAAAAGATGGCGCTGTTGAGTTGGATATGGTCCTAAATATAGGGAGACTCCTTTCTCATGATTATCAATATGTGCAGCAGGAGATAGAGGCTATTGTGGCCTTGGCACATGCTAGCGATATAAAGGTAAAAGTTATTTTGGAAAACTGCTATTTGAATGATGATCTTATAAAAAAGGCTTGTGAGATATCTGAGGCTGCCGGTGCTGATTTTGTCAAGACTTCCACAGGCTTTGGCACTGGGGGTGCTACGATTCACGATTTGAAGCTCATGAGGGCTTCCTGCAGCCCAAAGGTTCAGGTGAAAGCTGCCGGTGGTGTGAGAACATTAGATGCTGCATTAGAAGTTAGAAAGGCCGGGGCTGTACGGTTTGGGGCAACTGCAACGAAAGCAATTATGGATGAATGTAAATTACGTGAAGAAAAGGGCACTCTTTAGTTGGTAGTGGGATATGAATAAAAAATGATTGATAAAGAGGGACTTATCAGATTTGTTCGACATATGTATGAGAACATATCATGGTCGAACATTTCAAAACAGAATATTACTGTTAACTTGCGTGAGACTGAAAAAGAATTAAATGAAGCTCCTGAATTTGAGAAAAGAGACGATTCCTATACTTCAGATACCCAAAAGGATGAGCACTATTACATCAATTTGTTGGTTTCGTCTGCTTTAAGTATTAGACATGCAGGATCCTTGTCATACTTTTTGGCAAAAGGTGTTGCAATAGCGTTTCTTCAAGACTCAGAAGGGCAAATGTATGTAAATGAAATATCTTTATATGCTAAAGAAGTATGGATTAAATACGCCCTGAAGAGGTTCACTAAATTGGATCGGGAAGTCGATTTGATCCAGTTGATATCAGAGCACTATAATGACATTATCTTGGGGAAGGGACAGAAGAGGAGCCTCGAACAGATAAACCGCATCAAACAAATCTATAAAGCATCCTATTTGGCAGAAGTGAACTATCACGGCTGTTCTCAATGTGTTCTTATGGGATTATTTGAGACTGTTGGAAATGCTGATCCAAACCTGTTCAAGGCTGCGACCTCGTTATCCGGGGGGATTGCTCAATGTGGTGATGGTCCCTGTGGAGGATATTCCGGGGGGGTTCTCTATATGGGGACATTTATGGGACGAAGCTGGGAATATCGTGATAATGATAAAATAAATCAGTATAGGTCATTCGATATGGCTCAAAAACTTCATGATAAGTATGTCGAGACTTACGGAAGTGTAATTGGCAGTAATATTCATGAGAAAGTATTTGGTGAGTTTTATCTGCTTAGAGACCAAGTACAAAAGAAGGCGTTTGGTAATGCCGG
>CAYYPJ010000290.1:0-2606 GCA_964473495.1 uncultured Spirochaetales bacterium | reverse complement strand
TTCGACAAATATCGGAGGATATAACACAGAAACCAATCCCTTGGTAGAATATGGTTATACGCATGGACATATATCCCTACCACAGATCAATCTTGCAATTCTCTCCAGGCAGGATACGCTCGTTCCAATGTATTCAGTAGTCTATAACGGTTCAAAGCATGACAGTACGACCTTGAAGAATCTTCTTGCTGAGCTTGAAAAACTGGAACTTCCAAGCATCTGCATCACCTTGGATAAGGGCTATTACAGCCAAGAGAACATAGAACTCATTCGGAAGAAAGGGTATGATTTCATTATCCCTATACCGAAACGGGTCTCCTGGCAGTATGGTGTCATCGATTCTCTGAAAGATAAACTCTATACCCTATCAGCGAGAACTGAAGTAGAGGGCCCTGATGGGAATCCTCAAATCATACAATGCCTTACCAAATCAGTGGTACGTGATGGACACCGCTATTATGTCCAGGTAGTCTATAACCCTGCAATCAGAGCAGATGCGAAAAAAAACTTTATTGAGCTGCTTCAAACATGCAAAAACGAGCTGGAACAACATATCTATATAGAATCCCACAAAGATATCTATGACCGGTATTTTGAGGTAAAAGACACCCCGAAGAAAGGACGAAAGATCATAGAGAAATCCAGTTACATTGCAGAATTTCAGAGAAACTATGCAGGGTACTGGTGTCTTCTTTCCAATCGAAAAAAACCAAAAGAAGAGATATACAGGGCATACCAGCAGCGAAATACCGCCGAGATCTTCTATGATACATTCAAGAATGATCTCAATGGAGATCGTATTACTGACCATAAGCTGGAATCGTATGAGGGAAAGATGTTCATGCTGTTCATAGCCCTTGCAATACTGACAAGGCTGAAAAGGAAACTTGCGAAAAAAAGGACCGGTAATAGAGTCTTAGGGAGACTCAAGACCTACTCCCAACTGCTATTCAGGATGAGTACCTTGTCCAAGGTCTCTTTCAAAGGAAAGTACAAACCAATCTACAGCAATCCCTCAAAGCTTCAGAAAGAGATCATCACACAATTTGATCTTACCTGGCCTGGTTTATCCTAACATGTTATAATTTGGGCAGGAATTTGGGATATAATTAACGAGAAGGATATTCCGTACAGAAACGAAGGTCCGTCAGGGCCGAAATACCTTATGAGAGGGCCGTTTGTAGATATCGGAATGGTCATCATTCAGCCTGGGGAGGACTTCACCTGTCATCTTCATGATCATGTTGAAGAGGATTCTCTTACTCTCGAGGGAAGTGTAGATATCTATGTTGACGGAGAAAGGTTCGCGCTTCATCCAGGGGATCTTATTCAGGTGGCCCCGAAAAAGCAGCACTATCTTAAGAATGTGGGGACTGTGCCTTGGAAGGCTGTCTTTGTCAAGGCTCCCTTCGATCCGAACGACAAGATCAATATCGACTGGGTTCCTGAAGCAGAAGAATGATACAGGATGATTCTCTTATCCCTGCTGGGACCAAGGGACTCATCTTTGATATCGAGGGGACTCTGGTCTCCAGCATGGGTGTCCATTTTACTGCTTGGCAGAGAGCTCTCTATGCAGCGACAGGGAGACAGATCACCCCCAGTGACTTCGCACGTATTGAGGGCTTTGACAGGTCTCAGATCCATGCTCATTTCTCAGAGAGGTTCTCAATGGATATCGATTTTGATATTCTGAATGAGAAGCATTTGCAGGCATATAATGGGCTCTCCCATGAGATATTCCCGATAGACCATGTTCTAGATTATCTTAGAACATGCCACAAGAGATTCCCCATTGTTCTGGCAACAGCAGAAATCCGGCAGATTGCTCTGGTCAATATAGCCATTGCCGGGATCGAGGGGTTGTACGATCACCTCATAACTGCTGAAGATGTAAAACATAAGAAACCGCATCCGGAGGTGTTCCACCGTTCAGCACAGCTTTTCGGACTTGAACCTGAAGAATGCTGTATTTTCGAAGACAGTGTCAACGGTCTGCTGGCGGCAAGGAGATCTGGTGCGTATGTCATCGATATAAAGACTATCGTCCCCGATTCATAATACCATAGAACTATAGTGAGCGAAAAAGCCGTGACCAGATGTGTTCGGCGTCATGCATATAGAATCGTGTGAAACACCCGACCTGATAACGACTAACCGGCTGAAGCCAGGTCTGCAGGGTGTAATGGCGAACATGCTCACAGAGATCTATGACCGTTCCCATGGAGTTCTCCCAGGGAAGAACTGTCTTGATATGGTACGCGCAATCAATATACGATTTTTTGAGACAGTGAGTGAGGCTCCTCAAGGAGGCACATCTCCTATACCTGCACTATGTATCGGATCTCTGGCTCATGAAAGCTGGAGACCTCGTATGAAACGTAGACATATCCGGTCAGATCTGCTGATGATCTTTCTGCACTGTTTTAGTATGAAGCTGATGTCATGAATTGCTACGGGTGATAGTAGGAGCATGCGGAGAGAGCCTCAGCATAACTGCTGCATTCTACCTGCCTGCTCCCATGAAGCACTTGCTGGAGTGCTGTGTCAGGGAGCTCAGCAGGAATCCTCATTATTTTTTCGATACCTCTTGTATCGCACTATAT
>CAYYPJ010000289.1:0-2621 GCA_964473495.1 uncultured Spirochaetales bacterium | reverse complement strand
TGGTACAGAAGGGACTATAACAGATCATGGTCTTGGACTGAATGCGAAAGACATTTAGGATTGAAGCTCTCTCAGCTCCAGCACGAACAAATCGTGATCTGTGGGATCCAAGAGTTTTGGAAACGAAAGATCCAGAAGAGGGGTTCTACAGGACGAGACCTACTCGGGACGCTCTTCTTTGAAGGGGGCCTCCCTTGGCCACTCATAAAACAAGAAGGTCACTCGTTTGGGAACATAGTTAAACGGTGTCTTGGGGACTATTATCAATTAGGATATAGAGGATATTCGATCATTGAGATTGTGAACAATTATAAGGAATCTCTGCCACAGGTCTTTCAGAATGATGAATCCTTATTGCTGATAGTCAGTATCGTTGATAGTTTGCGGTATGTAAGTGAGAAGTTCGATCTATCTGATGAGCCATCCCCCTATGAGTACCTAACGAGAACCGAGCCAGAATGGAAAGCCAGCTTCCCCCTCCCTCTCGATGATGATACTGCTCAAAGATTAGTCAATGAGTGGCTTATCGATGCTGAAAAAAAGAAAGCTGTTCGCACTACCCAAACAAGACGGATTTTCTCCTGCTCTCATTATCACACTGGTAATCTGTGTAAAGTAGTTTTGACAACGATCATTCGGTATCCGAATGAGTATACTATACCTTTCAATACGCATGATATCCAAAGCACTCGGTTAGAGATGATCCTGTATGAAGGAACAAAACCGATATCCCATGAAGGGGTATTCTATGGTGAAATTGAACAGGATGCTATAAAGATACGAATACAGAAAAATACAAGCACAGTTCGTCGGAAGCAACCTTCAAAACCACTGATCATGAAGTTCCTCTCTGCAGGAATGGTTATCTATCAGCATGTGATCCATGAGAGTTTGATTGATACAGAAGGATTGATGGTCTTCTCAGCTAGTGAAGATGGGGAGGAACAGTATGAGTATATCTCGAACTCAAGCTGTTCAGTACCAGGACCTATGGCGATCGTGCAAGTTCCACGAGGAAGCACAATAGACCCTGTAGATGTTAGAAGGGTGGGAATCGCATCGGACTGGTTAAGGCTTGAGATATCACATAACTCAACAATCACAATTGGAGATGAGGAGTTTTTCATCCGATTGAATTCGGCAAGTCTTGCGAGAGGTGTACTTTTTTCTGGGCGCGAGGTCCAGCTCAAGACGATTCCTAGCCTATGTTACTATGGCCTACCAAGAGCATCCTCTGAAATGGTTGAAATCTGTCGTGAAGGTTCGCTCAACATCAATAAAACACCATTACCTGAGTATGATAGCAATGAATACATAGGTAAGAACACTATTACTGCTGTAGATAAGAAGAATCATATACTATTCAAAAAACGTATCGGTATCATCCCTCAACATTTTTCCTTTCGCATGACTCCAAAGATCCATAATACTCCAGCCTCAATCGAATTACGTGGAATCGATGATATAAGGGTCGAAATTAAGGCAGAGGGTGTCCAGGTCACACAAGAAGCGAATCGATTCAAACTACGACCAAACGGGAAAGATGAGCCACATACAGTATATGTCATGATGAAAGGAAGAAAAGCGCAAAACCCGGTAGGAATTATTCTTCCGTACCCCAAAGAGGGTGTTACCCTTATCAATGACTCCCATATTCCACTGTGTGTCACTTCTCTTCATATAGAGAACCTGCTTGGGATGATACTGCTCATTCATACTTCGAATCAGCACGAATGGGTTCACTTGATACTGAATCTTGTTTCGAAAGGTATACGTAACACATTCAAGATCTGTTATCGATATGAATGCATCGACCACTCTTTGCAACTAAGCCTGTTCAGCTTAAGAAGTGATATTCTACATCTCTTTTCTCTAGTTGCTGATCAGGATGCAAGAGTCCAGGTGTGCATTGAGAATGATAACGCCCGAAAGCTCTATTCTCTTGATATCACACGATACGAGGGTGATGTTATATGGGGGGAGGATGAGTTTTCGATACAGGATAGGGCAACGCATGAGATCATGTATGAAGCTAACCCAATCGCTATGAATATCTCCGACCCAAAACAAAAAAGGGACCTCACGCCAAAACTGACAGAAGGGGTAAAAACCGGGTTTTTTCGTATTAATGGATTTTTGAGAAAAGATGGACCTTGGCTCATCATACCAGATCTCCAATCAGAGGTACTGTTCAGACCCCGTATATACATTAATAGAGCTAGTGAGTTGAAAGAGCAAGAGACAGCAGATTTTCAAGCAAGGCATATAGAGAGCTTGCATACCGCTGCCAAGTCGTTTGATGGAAACAATACTGGTGACTTCTCGAGAATCGTCTCTGATATGGCTAGTGATTACGATCATAGTGGATGGGTATATCTCAAGGCACTGGTGGAAATCTGTCCTCATATACCACTGTCATCCTTTGAAGTGTGGTTAACAGTAGCAAAGAACCATCAGGCACTAACTGCTGCAATCTTTCGTTTGGATCTTGACGAATCAATGTGCCAGAAGATACAGGATGAATTAGCTATTCTATGGGACTCTATCCCTATCCACTCGTGGTATCATGCCTGCCAGTCGTATAGAGAATTCCTTCTCGATAAGGGGCTTCCAGATAGTAC
>CAYYPJ010000288.1:0-2635 GCA_964473495.1 uncultured Spirochaetales bacterium | reverse complement strand
ACTATGCTGACAATCTCATCTTTGAGATCACCTCTAATTGACTTCTCTCATGTACTATACCGCTGTCCCATCAATAAAACATATCAGCCAAAACTTGTTTTACTGACTATTTTATAGTATATTTTATGTGTATCCATACATCACAAAAAGTTAATGTAAAAATTTAGTCTTATTACAAAAACACACAAAAAAGATAGTTTAATAAAGTAAGAGAAATCACACAAAGAGGTACTATCATGAGTACTAGGAAAAAGACTTTGTTTGTGGTTCTTCTTTACATGGTTTTGGTAATGGGTTATGTCGCTGCAGCAACTTCAGGTACTCTAGTTATACGAGCATATGTACCTGAAGTAGCAGAAGTGCAGATGCTTACAAATACCGGCATCCAATATCTAGATATTGATAGCGGCACAGCTCTAGTAGGAACTATCAAAGAGAAATCAACAAAAGAGACTGGGTATAATGTGGAAATAACATCAATGAACGCGACACAGGCTTCTTCTGATGATGCATATCTTGTCGGTGGAAACACCGGCGAACGCATGCCATACTATATATTGTATGGCGGAGAAGCCGTTGGCCTGAATAGGGGCAGCGCAACAATACCGAGCTCAGCTGGTTTATCTGATGGTCAGATAATGGTCGCATGTGATTCTGTTGAGTCAGGGCAAGGTGCTCAAAACTATTCTGACACATTGATGTTATCAATCATTGCTAACTAAAGGAACTTTCGATTATGGATACAAACTTGCTGTCATCGTATTACGGTGGCAGCATTCTTATATATCGTTGTTGATCTGACCAAAAGGGATATGAACAGAAGGAATGAATCCTGAAGAAGGTTTCAAGTGATCCATCTGATCATCAAAGAAGATATGGGGTTTGAAGATATCGAGAACCCGGCTTTTTTCTATCCCTCCGAGAAAGAATGTCTCATCAGTCATGACATTCCATGAACGAAGGGTGGTGACTACTCTCTCATGCGATGGAGCATTCCGAGCAGTGATGATCGCAGTCCTGATATGCTGTCGGTATAGAGGGTCCTCAGCCTTACGGGCACGCTCTAATCGCTGGAGCTGTGATAACCTGATAAAGAACTCTTGCAGCGGCCCTGCTCTATGAGGCTGTAAGGCCTTTTCTGATTCAGAACGTTGAAAATCTTCAAGACTCTGCCGCTGAAAGATATTCTCAGCACTATCATCTGCAATGACACCGTCAAAGTCAAAGGCGACACGCAATTCATGACTATCACTCTCCAGATCCTCCGGGATAGAAGAAGGCAAAACTGTTCCTGCAGCATGTCCCGAAGCGATAGCATCACGTACATCATCGCTATTCGCGGAGAGAAAGAGAACAATATTGAAAGCATCAAGATAGGTATAGGGTGACTTTCCGCTCAAAAAGGCTCCTCTGGTTATATTCAATCCATAATCCTTGATGGAGTTGAATACTCGCTGCCCCGTATCCGGATCATTATGCGAAAAGAGAATAACCTCAACCGGTTTGACTTTAGGAAACACCTCGTTCAAAGCAAGGACTCTTCTGATGAACGGAAAAGCAACCCCCTTAGGCAGAATGTCATGTTCATGCGCTCGCTGAAAGAGTCGATACGGCTGTTCCCCTTCATTTCTGAAGACCCAATCAGAATCAGAAAGATCAAACAGTGCGCTCGAAGCAATACCAATGACAAGTTTATTTGAAATATCATAAGACATAGACTCTTCCTCATAATGGATAGATACTCAAAAGATATTCTCTTTCATCTGCCGGCAAAGTCTATCTTCAAAAGCATCCCGTATGATAACCATACTTCACAGGGACTCCGGGGTCAATCAGATGAGAAGAGCCTACAGCCCTTTTACGGGAATCAATATATCTCTTGGATGATTCTTCAAATACCTGCCGTACATGAAGAGCATGAGACATATTCACAAGCATACCGCCATAGTATGCTGTCATCCCCTATTACTGCGTTCTTATCAATGCCTCATGGCAGTCATATATTTTGCATATCGGCTGATTCTTGTTATACTGAATACGATCTTTTCACCATCGATGTCTCAGGTGTTTCGCTAGAAGCAAAGTACCGATTCAACTAACGGGAATTGAGGAGCAGATCCTATGAAGATCTTAAAATATATTATCGCCCTTCTCTGCTGTTTCTTGCTGCTCTATGGATCAGCTCTTATAGGCGGTGCCCTCATACCTGTACGAGGTGATACAGCAGTCTCGGGAAATGATCATATCTATCTGATCGACAACGGAACCCATGTAGAACTTTGCCTTCCTGCCGAGAATTGTCCACCTGAACTCTTAGCATCATTTAAGGCAGTATCACCCTATCCATTGAACGACCCAGTATACCTATGTTTCGGCTGGGGGGAGAGAACCTTTTATCCAGGGACTCCTACCGTCAAAGATTTAGATATACTCACAGCACTGAGAGTATCCTTTATCCCGACACCGGGAGTGATCCGCCTTTCATGGTACTATAACAGGCTTAAGGAGTCTGATCAGGTGAGAAGAGTCATCGTAAACACAGAGCAGATAACCATACTCTACGATTTCATTATAGATCATCTCATCTTTGAAGGAGATAAATTACAACCGCTTAACGCAGATATGATTGCTGAAG
>CAYYPJ010000287.1:0-2651 GCA_964473495.1 uncultured Spirochaetales bacterium | reverse complement strand
GATATACTTTTCCCTTAATCCTGTAGTCCTTCAACAAAATCTGACAGTTTTATCTTTTTCTGTTATCTGGATGAACCTGCTCCAGCCCATTCAATGCAACGAAAGGTCAGTTTTTTTACCCAAGGTTTTGTATTGAAGAAGCTGAGAGAAAAGAATCTTATTGATTGTTATGAGACTTTATGAAAAATTCACAGGATTCATCTTGTCTAAACCAACAGATATGAGTAATATCGTTATGAGAATGATTATGATCTTAATAATTAAGGATGCAATTAAATGGATAGTTCATTGAAAGACCAATTGATCGCTTCCATACACAGGTTAAAGAAAGTTGGAAGTAATTTCCCTCAAGACTTTGGACTTAACATAGGTGAGTTCTTTGTAATGGAAAGGATTTCTCAGAATATTCCCTGTTCTGGTACTGACATCACTGCTTCAAAAATGCAGTGGCACCGACATTTTACCAAACCAGCTGTTTCCCAAATGCTCAATTCTCTTGAGAAAAAAGGATACATACACCGTGAAATCAACAAGAATGACCGAAGGAGAATCGTGGTTACCCTCACAGAAAACGGGGGAACCATTTTGAAACAGGCAAAAAGTTATTTCAATGATCGGTTGGATATGATCATTGCCCAATTTGGTGAGGAAAATACCCGTCAACTGATTTCCCTTGTTATACTTTTTACCGATATTACCGAAAGTCTCAAAAACACTCCAATGCAAGAAAAAGAGAAGGAAGATAATCTTGACTAAATTTTTATTAAAATATTTAAAACCGTTTTGGATTGGCTTGGTACTGTCAATTGCCATACTGTTTGTCCAGGCTTTTAGCGAACTGACACTTCCCAATTACATGTCAAATATCGTCAATGTCGGTATCCAGCAAAATGGTATTGAGCATGCGTCACCAGAGGCCCTGAGCCCGGACGGTATGAAACTCATCACCACCTTCATGAATGAAGATGAGAAAAGTCTTGTTGCTAAAAGCTATAGCTTGATCTCAAGTAACGAAGGAACCTATTTGCAGAAATATCCTGATGCGGGGAAACAGATCTATGTGAAAACGACCCAGAGTACGAAAGATTCCGAAGACCTTGATGCCACTTTCGAGATCGCTACCTGGACCCTGATAAACATCATGCAGGACATGCCATCACAAACGGGAACAGTGCATGATAACAAGGGGACGATGGAAATTCCAAAGATCGATATTTCTTTGTTGTACAAGGCACAACCCATGTTCAATCAGTTGCCTGCTGTCGTTTTGGAAGCTGCCCATGAAAAGGCCCAGGCCAATAGCCCGACGATTCTCAAGCAAAGTGGAATTATGCTTTCCAAACTTTTTCTCGTGGAATTAGGTGCAGATATCACGGCAGCGCAATCGTCCTACATCTATGGTATTGGGCTTAAAATGCTGCTCATTGCCTTGTTGGGTGGATTCGCCACCGTCTCTGTAAGTTTCCTCTCTTCCCGGATTGCCGCCGGTACCGCCCGGAATATGCGAAAGGACGTGTTCGAGAAGATTGAAAGTTTTTCAAGCAATGAATTTGACAAGTTTTCTACCGCTTCACTTATTACCAGATGTACAAACGATATAACTCAGATACAACGCTTCCTTATGATGGGGATCAGAATGATCTGCTATGCCCCGATAATCGGTATCGGGGGAGTGGTTATGGCTTTGGACAAATCTGTATCGATGAGCTGGATTATTGCAGTTGTCTGTATTGTTCTCATTGGGATAATCATGATATTGAAGGCCATTCTCATGCCAAAATTCAAAGTCATGCAGAAACTGGTTGACAAGTTGAATTTGGTATCGAGGGAGAACCTTACCGGATTGATGGTTATTCGTGCTTTTGGTACCCAGAACTATGAAAAAAAACGGTTCAAGGCCGCCAATGAAAACTTGACAGATACAAATCTTTTTGTAAATAGGGTAATGGCCGTGATGATGCCAATCATGACATTGGTAATGAACGGTACCTCCTTGTTCATTGTCTGGGTTGGTGCACACCAGATAGCGAATTCAACACTGCTGGTCGGTGATATGATGGCCTTCATGCAGTATGCGCTGCAAATCATCATGTCATTCCTGATGCTTTCTGCGATGTTCATCCTTATTCCCCGGGCATCTGTATCTATTGGGCGTATCGCGGAGGTTCTAGAGACGAAGAACTCCATTACCGATCCAATGACCCCAAAGGATTTTGATTCTGAGAAGAAAGGATTTGTTGAATTCAGGGATGTCTCCTTTCGGTATCATGGAGCCGAAGAGAATGCATTGGAACATATTTCTTTTGTGGCGGAGCCTGGGAAAATGACGGCCATTATTGGGTCTACCGGTTCAGGGAAATCGACTATAGCCAATATGATCATGCGGTTCTATGATGTCACCGAAGGGAAGATTTTTGTCGATGGCGTAGATGTCCGTGATGTCCGGCAAAAGGATCTGCGGGACAAAATCGGGTATATTCCCCAAAAGGGAGTCCTCCTCACAGGTTCCATCGCCTCAAATCTCAGATATGGGAAGAAAGATGCTTCTGACCAAGAAGTGAGGACAGCTGCTGAGGTAGCCCAGGCAATGGAGTTCATCACCGAGAAGAACGAAGGATTCAAATCGAAAATATCTCAGGGGGGCTCAAATG
>CAYYPJ010000286.1:0-2718 GCA_964473495.1 uncultured Spirochaetales bacterium | reverse complement strand
CTCAAAACGTTAGAAAACAGATCTACGGACAAATCAGAAGAGGAGCTGCTGGCAAGGGCTATTTCGCCGTGTCAGAGGATGGCTCCTCTTTTTCTATCCCCAAGTCAGTCGTATCAAGGTATGCATTACACTATGGTCAGGATCTTACGTCCGGGGAGTTCGAAGAACTTGCCCATGGTTCTGCATATGTGACGGTAAAGACTAAGGCATTGGATCTATTGGCTCTGCGTGAGCATAGTGTCCAAGAGCTTCGGCAGAAGCTGCAGAACCGATCCTACGATCCTGCGATCATTGAACAGATTCTTGAAGAGTTTCAGCATTGCAGGTATCTCGATGATCAGCGGTTTGCTGAGGTTTGGGTACGCTCGCGATCACGAAAGAGACCGGAGAGTCAACAGATGCTGATTGCAGGCCTCTGTAAAAGGGGAGTTACCCATGAACTCGCGGTACGTGCGGTCGAAGATGCTGATATAGACCCTGAAGAGCTACTCGATCGAGCGGTTGCTAAATATGCAAAGAAGGGGGAAGACCCTATCAAGCTGATGAACCGTCTTGTAAGAAAAGGATTCTTTTATGGGGATGTGAGGCGTGCTGTGATCAGGAGGGAAGGTCCTGAGGAGTCAGGATCATAGGTTATTATACCCTTATTATGTGATTCTCACTCTTTTGTCTGTGATAACGAGGCTTTTTCAATGCAGGAAAACGTGAAGCAGAACTGCAGCAAAGAGAGAACGGATGTCGGAGCGTATGATCCGACACCCGTTCTCTGTATAAGTAATGCCGTACGGGGAATCAGCCTTTTAAGTTCAAGGCCTTTATTCCGGGATAGTATGCGGTATCTTCGAGGTAATCCTCGATTCTCATCAACTGATTGTATTTAGCCAGTCTGTCTGATCGGCTCAGAGAACCGGTCTTTATCTGTCCAGTCTCAAGAGCTACAACAAAGTCGGCAATGAAGCTGTCTTCGGTCTCACCTGATCGGTGTGAGACGACAGCGGTGAATCCGGCTCGCTTAGCCATGGATACAGCTTCGAATGTCTCAGTAAGGGTCCCGATCTGGTTGAGTTTGATCAGGATCGAGTTGGCAGCGCCCATCTCTATTCCTTTTTCAAGTCGTTTTGTGTTGGTTACGAACAGGTCGTCACCGACAATCTGTATGGTATCACCCAATCTGTCATTGAGCATTTTCCAGCCGTCCCAGTCGTCTTCGTCAATACCATCTTCAATTGATATGATAGGATATTTCTCAACCCATTCAGCCCAGTAGTCGACCATCTCGGTACTGGTAAGTTTAGCACCGGTTGACCATTTGAGTTCATAGGTCTTTGTCTCTTTGTTGTAAAGTTCGGACACTGCCGGGTCAATTGCGATCATGAAATCAGCATCTCTTCCAGTAGTGTATCCTGCTTTCTTAATAGCTTCTATAATAAGGTCACAGGCTTCTTCGTTCGATTTCAGGTTTGGAGCGAAACCTCCCTCATCACCGACTGCTGTGCTGTATCCCTTTTTCTTCAAAATGTTCTTAAGGTTGTGAAATACTTCAGCGTTCATTCGTACAGCTTCTCTGAAAGAGGGAGCGCCGGTCGGCATGATCATGAATTCCTGAAAATCTACAGAGTTGTCTGCATGTGATCCGCCATTTAAGATATTAGACATAGGGACTGGTAGTACACATGAGTGATATGCACCAAGATATTTGAACAGAGGAATTCCCAGATAGTCAGCAGCAGCTCGTGCCACAGCCATAGAGACACCAAGGATAGCGTTAGCTCCAAGTTTTCCTTTGTTCTCTGTACCGTCAAGTTCAATCATTGTTCGGTCGATGTCGACCTGATCAAGGGCATCGAGCCCGATGAGTTCTGCTGCGATGATGTTGTTCACATTCTCTACAGCTTTTAGAACACCTTTTCCCATATATCGGGATTTGTCGCCGTCACGAAGTTCAACAGCTTCGTGAATACCTGTTGATGCACCTGATGGTACTGCGGCTCTACCCATAGAACCGTCTTCAAGAAGTACGTCCACTTCAACTGTTGGGTTACCTCGAGAATCCAATATTTCCCTTGCTTCGATAAATTCAATGATACTCATATATTATACACTCCTGAATAAATTATTCACTCTTTGAATATCTTATTTATTGAGCGGTAAGTCAAGTGTCTGCAGTAGAGGTAGTCACATGAGAAGTGGTGTGTATCGGCAGGAGAAAGGGACAAAGCTATTCTTTGGTTTACTTCTTGCCGATTTACCGATACACTATGCACGTGATGAATGAGAAAGAAACTCGTGAAGAACACCACTATACACTGCCGTCGCTCTCTGATGAGTTCATGTATCAGATCGTCTTCTGCATGGAGGATCAGTCCTTATTATATCTGCTTGATCTGAAGACCGCTTCTCTTGTACAGAAGAATCTGTTACGAGGAGACGACGTAGAGGATCATGAGCGGTTTATCGCTCTTCCTCTGTGGCGGCCCGCTGACGGCTTCAGGGTCATGGAGAAGTTCGTCGCCGCCCTGCGGAATCCAATCTTTCGAGAGAAGCTCCATCGTGCACTATCACGCGGTAAAGGGGTTTTTAGAGAATTCAAAGATGTTCTGAAAGAAGAACCGGCAGTAGAACGACTCTGGTACTATTTCAAAGAGAAAGAGATGAAACAGGTCGTCTATATCTGGTATGAACAGCAGACAGAGATCCTCTATCTGAAGAGCATTGGAA
>CAYYPJ010000285.1:0-2725 GCA_964473495.1 uncultured Spirochaetales bacterium | reverse complement strand
TCATAGCACTTGGAGGCGGAACCATCCAATCAGTCGCAAAAATGCTGAATATCATGCATTCCTGCAATATAGATTTTAATCATATTGATCGGCTCCCCTGTCCAAATATCCATCTTCTCCCCTATATAGCAGTCATGGATGAGCATATTGATGGCCGAGAGGCAACATGCCGACTCCTTATCGATGAGTATCGATTATCGCACCCGTCGTTATTTCCCGATGTAGTGATCATTGATGAGCGTGTAGTGGGAAATGGCAGCATAGAACAAGTCGCAGAATCTGCAATCATTACCCTTGCCCAGTTATGCGAATCATGCAGAGAGAAGACCATCTCTCCCATCGTGAAGGGATGGATCAATCCGGCATTTCGTTTCCTTGGAGATTATCAACAGCAAATCTCCTCAAAAAAAGCACGGCTGGCCTATACGAATGCCGCAGTCTATGCACAGATAGCTCATAGCAACACAGGATACGGACCAGTGACAACTCTTGCCGAACTCTTTGAGATCTCACAGTACTGCACCTCCTCTGAAGTATTGGCCGCACTGCTTCCCTACTACATCAAACAGTTGGAAAAGACTCAGCAAGCCGTCTTTGATACCATCTATACGGAAATCATCAGTATACAGTTAAAACGTGAACACCAGACTGCCTGGAAAGCCGGCACACAGAAAGACTTTCCCAACACCCTTGTTTCTCTGGTACATGCATATGAAGAGAACTCCTCATTTAGTGGGAAACGACCAATCATAGAGTCAATGATACGCCAAACTAACAGACTACTTTCACAGGATGATCACAGCGAACTGCTGCAGCTTATCACAAGTATTGTCAACCAGTCAGAAGCACCGACAGCTATGGGAGGGGATCTATGAGACTACCGTCATACTATCGCTTTTGTTCACGAGTACGAACTATATCAGGACACAACAGCCTCTCCCGATTACCGGCACTCTTACAGAGTCTCAATGCATCTAAACCCATAATCATAACCGACAGGGGAGTCCAAAAAGCAGGTTTGGTCAAATTGGTACAAGCACCACTGGATGCAGCATCAATCGTGATTCCGATCATCTATACAGATGTCCCATCAGATTCGGATGTCGACACGGTAAACACGATCGCTCATGAGTATACCAAACACAATTGTGATTCAATCATTGCAATTGGGGGCGGATCGGTACTTGATACAGCAAAAGGTGTGAACATCATAGTCTCGACAACCGACATGGAAAGAAAATACGACATCAGAGAGTTCTCCGGTGCAGGGACCATCCCTCACCGACTCTTACCCTATATCGCAATACCGACAACCGCGGGGACGGGAAGCGAAGTCACTATAGTGGCGGTCATCAAGGATCATGCGGCAAAACGAAAGCTCCTCTTCACCTCATATTTCCTGCAGCCCGATATTGCAATTCTTGACCCAGAGATGACATTGACACTCCCCCCCTTCTTAACTGCGGCTACCGGTATGGATGCTCTTACTCACGCCATAGAAGCTTATACCTGCCTCGGGAAGAATCCCATAAGTGACGGGATGGCGATCCAGGCTATTGCCTTGATCATGGAACACCTTGAAGAGACAGTATCACATCCAGATAACCCCGATGGCAGATTAGCACTTGCCGTCGGATCCAATCTTGCAGGACAAGCTTTTTCCAACTCTATGGTAGGGATGATTCATACGATCGGTCATACCGTCGGATCAATATGTGGAGTTCATCATGGGGCATGTATGAGTATACTTCTTCCCTATGGACTCAGCTACAACTATCACAAGATCACAAGAGAACTTGAAGAACTTGCACCTTTTATCGATCATGCGGTCTCTGCTTTTGAAGTCATCGAACACCTTCAAGATCTCAATACCAGACTGTTCATTGCAACTAACGGGGCTCACAAGACACGGCTGCATGATGTCCTGAATCGAAATGGTTCACCTGCTGTACGCCCCGAGCATCTCTCACTCATTGCACGAGCATCACTGGGGGACGGATCCAACTTCTATAATCCTGAGCAGCTGACCTATGAAGATATATTACATGTACTTGAAGCTGCCTATTGGGGCTACCCATTGGATCGGGCTCTTATTCAGCAGGGGCATGCATAGAATATGCGATGATCAATACAATAATTATAACAAATGACTTTTACTGTCTTTAATCTATAACGTCAAGATTTTAGGGTGTCTATACATCTCTGAGAACTTCCCATATTCCAACAACTATTCCTATATCTTCAAGCAAATAGCCCTGACTGAACTGAGAGATGACATGATATAGGGTATGAACCTTAAATTAGGTTCGACACGATAGAGAAGATTCTCATGGTCGCAAAATCGAAGGGCCTATCCCTGAATTATTTCATCCACACCTTATGCAAGGTAAAGGCCAATAAGGTGTGGAACATCTGGTATCCAAGCAAGATAACACACAAGACAGAAAGTCTGTGCAACAGGGGTGAAGAACTCTCATCGCTGCTAAAAACAGCGAATCAGAACCTTATATTCTGAAAGTCACAGGTTAAATATAGAATGTCTCTATTTATTAGGACAAAAAACTATATGATGGCTGCTAGTATAGATACTATGACTCGTTTTCTTGACTTTCGTATCTTTCAATTATAAGTTTCACTCCTTCTTCAATCAAATCATTAGCATTGACTTTAGTTTGTTTCTCAGCACCCGCTTTCAGTGCAAGAATTTTTATTTTAGAATATAATT
>CAYYPJ010000284.1:0-2736 GCA_964473495.1 uncultured Spirochaetales bacterium | reverse complement strand
CAATATGCTATGTTGTTTACTTGATCAATATAAAGAACACCGGCCATGTTACCTGCACCCAATGAAATAGAATCGATTACAGTATCAGATACCGGATCAATGATCTTTACTTGTGCAAATTCATCCCAATAATTTCCCGTACAGAGAACATGAATTTTACCTTGTGCATCAACAGCAATATCCTGAGGATTTGTTGCAACATTGATAGTTGTTTCAAGTGAACCATCACTCAAATTGAAAACACTGACAGTACCCTGAGTATAAGAGTAATCTGGGTTTACACCGGCATTCGTTACATACAATTTATTATCTGATTCTGCAAGAGCAGTTGCACTTTGACCCGCATCCATTGAGTCTATAACGCTTTTCCCCAAAAGATCAACCTTAAGTACCTGATTCGAAATATAACAACTGATATATGCGACATCATCAACTACAATCATTTCCATGGGGTTTTTCCCTATTCCGAGAGTAATAGGTGCTTCCTCGGTGAAATCAGAAATATTGAATATACTTAATGAATTTGAACCTGAATTTACACTGTAAAGTTTTCCCTCGTATAGATATAGCTGGTTTGGGTACGTTCCGGTTTGCGCCACATCATTGTAAACAGTATCTTCTTCAATATCAATGATAGATATCGTTGCAGAACTGCCATTCATTACATAAATAGCCTCATTTGACTCCATACCTTGCGGAGGCTGATAAGGTTGAAGCCAGCAACCCGTTAAGAGTAGCATGACTGAAACAGCAAGCATAATTGTCAATTTCACGTTTTTCATTTGTTTCCCTTTTTCTTTTTGTTATATGTAATTCCCACTGATACCCTGTATTCTCTGCCGGGCATGGGAAAATCCTTTAAAGTATTGTATGAAATATCAAATAGGTTCTTAATATCGGCTTTTAGATCGATCTTAAAATCCTTTAACGGAATATCATATGAAAAGCCAATATCTGTGATCAAATATGCCGGTAAAGTGCTAATCTCAGCATTACTCGCAGAGGTATAGCGTTTGCTTTCATATCTGTTGCTCATGCGTATATTGAATTGCGAAATATGTCCTTCTATAGTAATTTTCGCACTATGCATAGGTCTGTAAACGAGGAACTTCTGGAAATATAATTCGGAAAGATCTTTTGCGTTCATAAATGTATATTGAGCCTTCAAATCAAGATGGTCTTTGATAATAGAATATGAAATACTATTTTCAAGACCATTTACCCTTGCTTTTGAAATATTTTCAGGCCACCAAATCCCCCCATGGTCCTGCCAAATGATCAAATTTGTGAGATGATGATCATACAAAATGCTTTCAAAAATAAAATTATTCAGACGGATCCTTATTCCGCTATCCCAATCCCAAGAACTTTCAGGTAAAAGATCGGGATTACCTTCAGCAAAATTATCTTTGGGCCAATATAGGTCATTAAACGTAGGAGATCTGAAATTCATACCGGTATTTGCAATGAAATCAAATTGCTCTTGACTGCCAAAATGGATAAGTAATCCAAATTTAGGCGTCACTCTATCTGTAAAATCCGTATTTCCGTTGTATCTAATGGATGGCGTAAACTTCAAAGAAGAAATAATATCGGATGAAAATCCCACGTTTGTTTCATCTACCAGATATACATCATAAGTTAATCTAGTATATCTAAGCGATAAGCGTTTATGAACAAATTCATCCAATCTTAAATTAACACCATAATTCAATTTGAATTTTTTAGAGAAAATGGATGTAAGTTGTATCTCTTCACCATATGTGTTTGTAAAATATGTTTCATTTATCGGTGATAAAACATCCCGAGGATCTTCATTTATATAGTGATTCGAAGTAGTTAGCACATAACTTTGCGATTCCATTTTATGCATTCCGTAAAGTGGCTCATATTTTGCAGTAAACGATAGGTCTTGTCTGTTGTCTTCTATCCTGGCAAAGTGATAATATGGTTGTATAGATCCGGGAGCCCCCTTATCGTTGATTAAAATATTATATTTTAATCCGAATCTCCAACTAAGGGCATTTTTTGGCGACAAATCAATTCGTGTATATAAATGGTGTTGTTCAATATCATTGTTATCTCTGATATAAATATTTCCCCACTTATCATAATATTTAAAATCGCCATCTGACCTCAGGAATTGATATCCAGCCAGAATACCACCATATTTTATCGAACCTTTGAATGCATATGTCCCAAAAGAACCAAGCATATTAGCGATACCGATCTCAAGATCATTACTTTCCGATCTTTTTGTAATAATATGGATCACTCCTCCAAGAGCATCCGATCCGTACAATGCTGATGATCCTCCGCGAATGATCTCGACTCTTTCAATATGCTCGAGTGGAATGAGCGAAAGATCTACTTCTCCATTCTGAGGATTATTTATCCTTTGTCCATCAAGCAAAATCAAAGTCTGTCCTGCGGTAGCACCTCTTAAGGATAGAGTCTTCATTCCCCCTACTCCGCCATAATCCTTTATTTGTAGAGACTTTATCCCTTGCAATAATTCGGCAATGTTCTGAGCTGATGAAGATTCTATCTCTTGGGCTCCGATCACATCCATTGAAATATTACTTTCTTTTATAGAACTCATCATCCGGGTAGCCGTCACAAGAACATTTTCTCCTTTTAGAACTACAGGTATCAATTCAACATTTATTTGCTTTCTAAGGGGAAAGTCAACGGGAAGTAGTACATTTTTAAATCCTATCATTCTAATATTAAGTG
>CAYYPJ010000283.1:0-2815 GCA_964473495.1 uncultured Spirochaetales bacterium | reverse complement strand
CAAAGGGATTGGTCTGAATCTTGATCTTGAGCGTATAAAACTCACCTTCGATAAGGATAAGCCGTACTTCACGCCGAAGACCGACAGTAACTCAGCTTACCGGCAGTATAGTTCTCTGTTTTCTAAATTTGATTCGATCCCGGTAGCAGAACTGTTCTCCATACTCAGCACACTGGCATAACTGATACGCGCAATACCACACAACAGGAGATAATCCCTTTTCATCTTTTTACTTCTATTGCGTACCAACAAGAGAAGCCGGATTCAATAAATCCGACTTCTCCGCATAGATGAGACCCCTTCTATTCCACGTTAAACCATGAAAGCAGATAGGATTCCGCTTCAGCTGACCATAAGCCCTGGTTCCTGTCGACAATCTCTGCTAGTCCCTTGAACAGAGGATCATCCTTTCCCTTCTCCTCAAGTTCATCCAGTGCGGTAAGTTCCATCACAATATGGGTATATATGAGCTTTTTCCCTCCGGGTATCTTAGGGAGATTCAGTGTCGTCTCCACAGCGCTGTTCAGCCCCCCTATATGAGTAACCATAACCGACGGGTTGATAAGCCCCTCTGCCATCATATCAAGGGCTTCACTCATATCAGAAGTAAATCCCCCGCTGGTTCCAGCTATATGGGTTCTTGCATAGTGGACATTATAAAAGTTGAAATCAGCAGAAAATTTCTTATCGGTGGGGCCTGCAAAGAAGTTCAGGCACCCATTATCTGCCAGAACAGCGTCTCCCATCTCTACAACCTGACGTACCGGGGCAAAGACAAAGACATCATCAAATCCCCTTCCGCCGCTTATTTCCATAAGATCTGCTGCTGCGTCATCGCTTGCAGCAGTGTCTACATACACGAGCCTGACACCCTGTTCTGCAGCTTTCTCAACAGAGAGCAGTCTCTCTGCACGTGCCAGGCGTTCATTATTGATATCGGTGACAACCAGAAGACCCGGTTTGCGGTCACAATGTAATGCATAATCGATAGCACCAAGCCCCATAGGTCCGACCCCTGCCAGTATTGCCATATTCCCGCTGGGAACCGCTCCCATAGAGAGCTCATAGGTCTCAGGCTGAGCATGATAGGTCGCATGGAATCCTGCAATAATGCAGGACATGGGTTCTGCTAGAGAAGCCTTATAGTAGGCATCTCCCTGATAATCCAGTAAGAACCCGTTTTCCATCACTTCGTTTGGAATGATGATAAACGTCGCATCTCCTCCGAAATAGGGAAAGGAGTAACCCGGGGCATACCCCAACCCCTTGTGATTGATATTCGGCTGTATCGAGAACTTATCTCCGATGGAATAGGTTGATTCCCATTTATCACCAACAGAGATAATCTCCCCTGCAAATTCATGTCCGATAATTATCGGGTTATCTGCAACATCATTGGGCACACGTTTATGATCTTCTCCCAGCAATGCAGCTTTGTAGGTAGACATGCATACACTGTCAGTAATAATTTTAGCAACTAGTTCATCCTCAGCCGGCTCGGGAAGTTCAAACTCTTCCAGAGACAACTGGTTCTTCCCATATAACAGTACTGCTCGTGTTTTCATCGGTATTTGTTCCTTCTAATTAGATTTATGCGATATCACTCATTGAGATAAATCCATGTTCCATCAGTATTTCCGCTGTCCACATTGAAGCTGTGGCAATGACGGTCGTACACTTATCAAGATGCGCCCCGGCCTCTTCAAACTCATTTCTCACGGCTTTTGTCTTGAGACAGTAAGACCTTCCGTCAAAGATGCCCATATGAATGTCTGAACAGGTAACACTTCCATATGTCTCTATATATTTATCGTGCAGCTTTTGCGCCATCTCATAGGAGGCATACTGTGCAATTTTGTCTCCGTCATCCAAGCGGCTGAGTCTTCTGCCTATATAGGAACCCATCAGGAGGATTCCACCAACATACCCGCCACAGGATCCATCCCCTGTGATTGCCATGCCGCCGGACAATCCACTTGTTGCCTTGAATAGTGCATCATCCACCTCACCAACCAATTCTCCAAGGGCCTTCACTGTACACTGAGCACACCCCCGGATGGTCAGCTCATTGACGAATCCGAGTCTGTATGCCTGCTTCAGCAAAGAGACTCTTTGCGCATTATCAGCAACCCATCCAATCCCTTGACTGAGAATCCGATCATACTGCTCTTTGATCCCCTGTATGAGTTCCAGTTCTGTTTTCAGTCCTGAGTACCGTTCAACTGCATTCTTTACGCTGTAGGTCTTCAGATAGTCCTGTATTTCAACAGACGCGGCATCATCCGGATCATTGAATAGATATCCGCAGGCAATAGCTATTGAGAGGTAGTACGGGAATATACCGTTATCCCTGCAAATCAGGGCAGGACCCACTAACCTGTCAGTACGTGCCATCTTTCGCTTCGGATCCCCGCCTACCCGATCAATTCTATCTTTCAGTATTGGATTCGCCATATTCTGCAGAACTTCTCGGTTCCATGCATCCATCTCTTCCTTTGTGAAACTCGAATCGTTCTGAAAAGCCTGACTTATCTCTTCCAGAGCACCCTCTGCTATGCAGCTGATATCCCTATCCTCTGCAGCGTCAACAACCATGGTGAGGTCTTTAACAGCACCTGCATAGGCATACACTGCATGCACCATATTATAGGTATACATCTTTCTCTTTTCTTCTGCAGCGATCTTGCTGGTATATCTTAAACCGCCGATCTTCGGCAGTTCACCCTTAAAGTAGTTCGCATCTACTGTGAGCTCGGGATATCCATTCGTCATGACAACATAGGGGTCTTCCTTCATCATCTCTTCTGTCGGTTGT
>CAYYPJ010000282.1:401-2824 GCA_964473495.1 uncultured Spirochaetales bacterium | reverse complement strand
TACCATACCTGTAGGGGAAGATACCGATTATTCTCTATCCCAATTACCTATAGTTCCCACCTCATTTTCGTACCACAAGCATTATTGCCTCTAGCAGGGGATGGAAATGGGGCTGTGAAGTTTCAGTAACTTGTAAATGTCGTTCATCTTCTTTGTGGGTTCCTGGGGGATGACAATCCCATCATATACCTTACACTTCTGATTTCTTAGTACAAGAGAAATGCCTTCAGGATTAATCTTGTCCTTCTTTTGGGTATGTAGTAGAAGATCCCTTTGCAATAGCTGAAAAACTATGGTGGACAGGAAAGTGAGCATCAGATGGCCTCTGAGGGTCTCTTCTCCATGAATGCGCAGGGGCACCAGGTCGGCGTTATTCTTTGCACTGTCGAATACCTGCTCAACCTGCACCCTTGTGTAGTATAGTGGGAGGATTTCCTTGCAATCCATCTTTTGAGAGGAGACGATGACGAAGGATCCGAGCCTTCTTATCTTATTGTCGATTTTCTCGAACGACATCTTGTCGTTGAGGGCCTGCAGGGAGATTTTCTTCTCCTGCATATTATGACTGTCCATGTCCAAACCTAGGTATGCATAGCCTACATGTCCGTGAAGATCGACAGAGAACCTTCTTATATAGACGACCCGGTTTCCAAACGTCACCATATACTTAGCCTGTCTCAAACTCTTGGCATGCTTGTCGACAAGGTCCTTGAACAGTTTTCTGTTGGTACCTACTCTGGAGGCAAAGGCTATTTCGTCGGCATAGAGAGCGTCTACGTTGTCGTTGCTGTAGTACCCAGCATCAACTAAAGCCATGTCAATATTCACCCCCAGTTGCTTGAGCTCCTCAACAGTAGTGCGCAATGTACTGATATCCAGCACATCGCCGGCGCAGTAGCGGAGATAGAGCGGCATGCCACTGATGCGGTCAATGACATATATCAGCCTCATCTCAAAGTTTACATCACCATGGTGGTAGCTCAGGGCGGTCAGTGGCATGTCCACTGCATTGTGCAGACCTGTGCTGTCGATGAGAATTCCTGTACCTCGCTTTCCTGCATACAGCATCCCAAGGTAGGATGAGAAGAAGTTTCTCCCTACAGCCTCCGAACCTAGGGCGACTAGGAAATCGCTTATCCTCTGGCTCTGGAGCCTGGCCTTGGGATACAGGATGCTCGCATAGTTGCCCTCATACCAAGGTTGAGCATACATGTATGCCTTTTTGTTGGTAAGGAGTCGGTAGTGGATAAGGGAAAGCAGTGTGTCCCTCTGATTTGGGAGAATATCGTCGAACAGTCCCGAGAAGGGGGTATTATCCCTCAGGTACCGGTCCAGCATGAAGCTATCCCCAAAATCCAGTATGAGCCGTTCTCGCTTCACATCAGAGTATAATAGCTCAACATCAGCCGGAACATCTGCATAGCCGCCGTCCAAAGTAAACGAATACACACCCCTTTTCTTGGACTTGAACACTCCCTGTTCCCTGTCGAGGACAATACCGAGGCTTGAGATATAGATATTCCTCTTTTTCCCATCCACCCTGAGGGCATCCATGAGCTGAGCATAGGTCTTACCCTGCTTTGTCTGGTATCTGATGAATCTTGCCATATTTCGCTCCCTATTCATTCTTTGTGGTACTAATACTTTCGTACCACAACCTTGGTAAAATAGCAATACTGCGATGCCATTTCAGGAGAAAAAACAGGGAAAGGTTCGTTTTTTATGGGAACAACAAAAAATCTGGTTTAAAATCCCTAGAATAGGGGAAGAAATAAGTAGAAAAGAATGTTTTTTCATATGATCTCACGAAAGGACATGCCTATGTGGCACTGTGGTACGAAAGTGCTCGGGAACTATAGATAACTCCGCATGCCTCCATCCATCAGGGGAATGATCCGGTTATTGCAGTGGACAATATCCCCTTCCGTTTCTTGTGACAGCCAGGAAGACCCCAGTCGTGAGGGAACGCGGATTTCAGGATTCTCTATCTCTTCTCCTACAGACAGCTATTGTCCAGTCTGCGGGAATCATATACATTGTTTCATATGCTACTGAGAAAAGAACAGGAACAATCAGCACGACGTGAGTTCTCCGCGGGAGTGAGGGACACATTCCCCCTACTGCTTGGGGCCTTCCCTTTCGGGCTGATTTACGGGACTCTCGCTGTCACTTCTGGATTATCGGCGAAAGCGGCTCTGGCCATGTCAGCCTTCGTCTTTGCCGGCTCTGCCCAGTTCATCGCAGTGGGTCTCATCGCCGCAGGGACTCCTGTATCCATCATCATAGTCACCACTTTTGTTGTGAATCTTAGGCATCTCCTCTACAGTGCCGCGCTCCTACCGGAGCTGAAGAATTTGTCCCAGGGCTGGCGACTCATTCTTGCATTCTTCCTGACAGATGAGACGTCAGGAAGAATGCAAGAA
>CAYYPJ010000282.1:0-391 GCA_964473495.1 uncultured Spirochaetales bacterium | reverse complement strand
GATCCCAGACGCCCAGGGCTGGGGACTGGATATTTCCATGATAGTGACCTTCATAGGGATGACGATTCCCTACATCAGGACCAGGCCGATGATCGTGACCGTACTGACGGCGGGGATCCTGTCTCTCTTGACCTGGCAGCTGCCGTATAATCTGGGATTGATCATAGCCGCTCTTTCGGGGATCCTCGCAGGAGTGACGACCGAGAAAGTCATATCGATGAAGAAACCTGCACAGGAGGGAAAATCATGAGTGGTGTTGGTGAAATAGTGTTGATAGCCGGCATGGCAGTCGTGACTTTTTCCATACGTTATATCCTGCTTGCCTTCTCCGGCAGATTCTCTCTGCCTGAATCGATCGAAAGGACCTTGAGATATGTCCCTCCTGCGGTAC
>CAYYPJ010000281.1:0-2825 GCA_964473495.1 uncultured Spirochaetales bacterium | reverse complement strand
ATTATACCCCAAAGCTTATTATGGGAGATCTTAATACCAGCCATATCATCTTCGATTACGACAAACAGGCAATTACAGGAATCGTCGATTTCAGGACTGCTGGTTTTGGGGATCCTGCATTCGATATAGCATATATCTTACGTCAATTTGGCAAGCCATTTGTAGATATGATGCAATTCAAATATCAAGGGTCAAGAAAGTTATTACAGCGTGCACGTTTCATTGCTGAGACACTCCCGCTGCAGTGGGCCCTAGGGGGAATACGTACTGGAAATCCCTATTGGTACCTCATGCATATGGGAAACCAGCAGGGATACCGATCAGCATTTATCAAAGACCAGCACTAAGCAAGCAGTCCTGCAATAGCAGCCCCCAATATGGGAGACTGTTCAATGGTGACAAACTCATAATAGCGCCCGATCTCCTTTTCAAGATACTCATGAAGATACCATTCTACATATTTTTTCAGATTATGGGTCCTATAGTAGGTTGTCCCATCAATATTGATACAGACTGGATGCCGAGGATCCTTTCCTGCCTGTGACTGAATGACCGTTGCAGCGAGATTGACTGCAGTAAGTTTCGCAGCACGTTCAATAACTCCATCAAGCAGTCTAAATGCAAGCACGGCATCTTCATCATCTGCACAACACCTTGTGATTATATTTTTCCTATCGTTTGGAGAGTGCAAGAATCTGTCCATTGTTATAGTATCAAGATTCGAGACCTTCTGCAGAAAATCCTGAGAGAAAGAAGTTGAGAATAATCCCCCATCTATCGCCTTACGCAGCACCATATGACCGTATGAACCCAAATATGCTCCTGATATCAACTTCTCAAAGTGGTAGACTTCCGGATCTTTCGTGATGGCAAAGAACTCCTTGTCCAGTGGTGTAGCAGGAACCGCAAAATTTCCAGATTCTATGTTTATGATCTGAGATCCGCTTGGATCGAGAGTATCAAGCTTTCTGATTGCACTATTTCGTTCAATATAACTGGTATTTGTCCCAGTCCCGAGAATCAGTCCTATATATCCGCTGTATTCACTTGTAGAGGGTTGCCCCTTGCATGCCAACAGGGTTGCGACCGTATCATTGAGCAGGGTTAATCGCTTCTGAGTAGTATATCCCCGATGATGCATCTCCTCTAAGAGCTCACTACCCACTAATTTTCCTATTACCTCAGGAGCTTTGATCTCTTTAGAGAAGACAATAAGTCTACCATCCCGTTCCGGTGTAACCGCAGCAGCATATGAAAAACAAAATCCAATATGATCGCTTTTGGTAAATATGGGTTCCACGGCATCCCCAAACGCATGAAAGAACTCTTTTGCAGAAACTTCTGTCTTAGCTCCAGGCATATCACACTTACGAAAGTCAGAGATACATACCCCGTCCTTTTCTGAAAATCGTACAAGTGCTGTCCTCAGGTTTGTACCTCCAGCATCTATGACGATAACGTCAGTATCATATGGTATCGAATCTCCGATCTCTATATAGGTGGGGATCATCTTCAATGATGAATTACCATTTGCCAATCCCTCTTTCATCTCTTGAAGAAACCAGTCACAATATTCTGTCATTGGCAGGGTATCTGCGGAGACTCCATACTTCTGTAGAAATTGATCTGCTTTCCTCACCACTGATCTCATATGTACCCCCATCAATATCTATGACACATAATAATTTGTCATATTCTATCTTCTATTGTTTCCAATGTCTAGAATGTTAGAAGATCCAGGATTAAGAATTAAAGTGACAGGACCTCAATGAGATCCTGTCGTAATGAGTAATGAGTAAATATGTTTCATTAACAGATACAATGTTATAGTCAATTTTCACGTAATCTAAAACATCTCTGCAACGCAACTATGCATATCATACTGAAAAACTCAAAAAAGTATATCACACTCTAGTATCACAGTCTTATACTGAGCATATACTTTATTATGATTGGTACATTTTTGAATAACATATTCAAACAAGGTATAGAAAATCATAGAGTACCAATGCTATCTCATGTAAACGATTTTAACCGTGCAGCAATAGTCCTTATGCGATATGCCCCCCCCCTGGATAGGCTAAGAAGATATCTTTCATCGTGGCAGTAAGATTCAAAATAATCATTTTAGAATAATTCATCTCTACCACACTGTCCTCTGTGCTATAAACAAGATTTGTGATAGTATCTATAACATATTTTAGGAATACACTCCCATTACAAAAAGATGACATATTATAATTCTTTATGTCGTTATGAGTTGTTATTTAGATTATTACTACATATGGATTAAAGTAGTAGTATGTGAATATGGCTGTTGACATATAAAATTCAAATACTATAGGATAGTGAAACTATAAGGAGCCTAATTATGAAGATACCTAGTCTTTTAGAAAAATGTTATTCATTTGATCTTGCAGAAAAAAGTAGACAGGCAGGGATGTATCCGTTCTTTCGCCCAATTGAGGGGTTCTCGGGGTCTCATATACAAATCAATGGAGAACGTTTTTTCATGGCAGGTTCCAATAATTATCTAGGATTAGCTGTTGATGAACGTGTTAAGACTGCAGCAATGGAGGCAATCAAGATTTACGGCAGTAGTTGTTCAGGTTCCCGTTTCATGAACGGTACACTTGATCTTCATGTAGAACTTGAAAAACGAATCGCACAGTTTACCGGAAAAGAAGCTGCACTCTGTTTTACTACAGGGTATCAGACAAACTTGGGAGCTGTCTCTGCACTGCTTGGTCGTGGTGATCATGTTTTCATCGATAAATCAAGTCATGCATCAATTTTCGATGGGGTCTTCCTCGTCTCGGGGATGA
>CAYYPJ010000280.1:0-2831 GCA_964473495.1 uncultured Spirochaetales bacterium | reverse complement strand
AACCCTCAACCTATACTCAATTTGTAGATGTTATTTTGTTACAGCCCCTTAGCTATGCAAAGAGATCTTTGGTTAACAGAACCTGGGGACATTTCTGCTCCTATCTCTATTCATTTTTCTCAATGCAGGAAGGATATCTCACCATTGTACAAAATGGGATCCATATTCATTTCATACATCCTGTATTCTCACCACATGCACAAAAGAATCCCTTATGATAAAAAATTAGTATGTCATGCAATTGAGATTCTTATTGGTGTTTTTCTCCTTAAACATAATGACTCTTCCCCTGTCATGACTACCATCAATGAACAGAAAGAAAAACGAGCTGTGTTCTTGAAATTCCAAAGACTAATGGTCATACTATGTGAGAACTGCTATATGAAGGAGATAAGGTACACGATGAAAGAGACTCTTGAATTTTCAATGCTCACAAGCTTTGAGAAAAATTTTGAAGCTGACAGAAACAACAGGGTGGCGATGAATGCCACTATAACCAATGGAATTCTTGAAAGCTGCAAGACCGTTGAAGCCCTGGTGGAAAACCGTCATTCCTTCTCAGTCAATATCGAGACCGGAAATATTACCAACCAGAAAAAGTCCGGTCGTTGCTGGATGTTCGCAGCGCTGAATGTGATGCGCCTCGAAATCATGGACAAGTTGAACCTCAAGAATATTGAGCTCTCCCAATCGTACCCCTTGTTCTGGGACAAACTGGAGAAATCTAATTACTTTCTGGAGAACATCCTCGAGACGTTGGAGGAACCACTTGAAGGAAGGGTCGTAAGCTACCTGCTCAAAAGTCCACTTGGCGATGGTGGACAGTGGGATATGTTTTCAAATCTGGTACGGAAATATGGCGTTGTACCCAAGGAAATTATGCCCGAAAGCAAAGTATCCTCAGAAACAATGACCATGGATAATCTTCTCACTGCAAAGCTCCGTGAATTTGCCTGCGCCTTGAGAACCGGAAATTGCGAGGCAAAAAGCCTGGATGAACTTCGAAAATTGAAAGAGACCCAGTTGGCTACCATATACGACATGCTTTGCATTTCGTTGGGGAAACCTCCAAAGAAATTCACCTATGAAATTCGGGACAAAGATGGGGAATTCATCCGAATCTCTGATATCACTCCCCAAAGATTCTATGAAAAGTACGTTTCTTTAGACCTTGATGAATACGTGAGTCTTATCAACGCACCTACAGATGACAAACCGTACGGGAAAACCTATACGGTCCAATATCTTGGTAATGTCCGCGGGGGAAAGGAAGTAAACTATCTGAACCTTCCTATCGAGGAATTGAAAAAAGCAGCTATCAGGCAGATGCAGGATGGAAAAGCCGTGTGGTTCGGCAGTGATGTCGGTCAGAGTTCGGACCGAAAGACCGGTATGCTTGCACTGGATACCTATGATCTGGAAAACCTCTTTTCTACCACTTTCCCTATGAGTAAGGCCCAACGACTCGACTATGGTGAGAGCCTGATGACCCATGCCATGGTCCTTACCGGTGTTAACCTGGACGTCGAAGGCAAGCCAAACCGCTGGAGAGTCGAGAATAGCTGGGGCGAAGAACCGGGAGAAAAAGGTTTCTTTGTTATGAGTGATGAGTGGTTCAATGAATTCACCTACCAAATCGTGGTAAACGTGAAGTACCTGAGCGAAGAACAAAGGCAGATGCTAAAACTACAACCTATTGTCCTCAAGCCTTGGGACCCCATGGGGAGCCTAGCTCTTTAGGAAAAAACAAACCCAGAGAGGAAGGAATCTCAATAGCTTTCTTCCTCTCTTCATGCATAGATTCCCTTCTCCTTAAAAAGTTCAAGAAAATGCCTTCACCCCCATTCTAAGGCTGTAGGTGGGATATAGAATTACTATTTCACAACTGCAAGTCATTTCTGTGTCTACAAAAGAGTACTCGATACTATCCTGGCTGAACCGCAATAATTCCGATGAGATAAATTTCGGGGAACTCTTCTATCAGCTCCTTGAGGATGTTGCTTTGTTCAACGCCATCGAGCTGGTCCTTTCACTGTTCATAGAAACCATCGCCTCCGAATACTCGCTCCCCCTGGAAAAACTGAATGAGATATTGAACAAGTTCCTCAGGCACCTGCCTCTCACATTGAAAAAATCACTTCGAGCCAGTAGCTTGAAGTGTATGCGAACTTTGAGTAATATTTGATAGAGATATTAATGATATCCATCAAAAAGTGGGATTGTCTGGTCATCACAATTCAAAGTTGTCAAATCCTTCATCAGGCAACACATCATCTAACAAACGATGATCATCACCTCTCGTGAAAATTGAACCATTATGTATTAGCTGCTTAATATGGCCAGTGAAGTGCACGATGTGATGACACATTACTTTATAGACTTATGATAATCTGTTTTTTACTTAGAGATTGCTGGGAAACTCTATAGCACTTCAGCAGGTTCTGTTCATACAAAGTTATTGATAAGCCCTTAGACCCTGTATAAAACTGGATTTTCTGAAGGACTTAGCCGATTTCTCAGCGCACATATATTTTTACGCAATTTTTATTCAAATTCTCGAATGAAGCCTGGGGATGTCGTTTTGTCACCAAAATGGTTCTCTAAAGTCCTGAACTTAGGGAGTACTCTATTCTGAGTAATGTCTCTTCTATGGGGGAAAATACGATCAGATGTCCGGTATTTGCATGATAACGGAGTAACTGTCTCTAAGCTATTGACAGGGAAGAGATAATCTGGTAAAACCTTGTTGACTGGTGACGATAGCAGAGGGGTTCCACCCGTTCCATCCCGAACACGGAAGTTAAGCCCTCTCACGCCGATGGTACTACGGG
>CAYYPJ010000279.1:0-2834 GCA_964473495.1 uncultured Spirochaetales bacterium | reverse complement strand
ATATAGAACTGGTACTCTTCAGTCTTCTTCAAATCAGGCTATATGATCTTTTTCACCTGTGTCATATGATTTGCTGCTTCTTTGATCGAAGAGTAGTATCCGGCCACACTAAATGCGAGAATTGCACTGCCGAGAGAAACGGCCTGACACTCTGTTGGAATACTGATAGGCTTGCCGATGACATCTGCATGAATCTGCATCCAGAAATCACTTTTTGCTGCTCCTCCACAGGCAACTATCTCATTGATATAGACTCCCTTATCTTGCATCTTTGAGAGAATCACTTCTGTTCCATATGCAATTCCTTCAAGTATGGCGCGGTATATATGAGCCGTGGTATGGCTGAGAGTCAATCCTCGTATTATCCCTCGAGAAGTGGGATCTCCCCAAGGGGTGCGATTTCCCTGCCAATGATCTATAACCAATAATCCATCAGCTCCTGGAGTGATCTTCTCTGCTTCTCTTCTCATTACCTCATAGATAGAGGTCTTTTCATCTATCTGTGAATCATACTTGGCACCTATGAGATTATCTATGAACCATTTGACTACAGATCCTGTTGATGCCTGTCCGGCTTCAATAACCTGCTGTCCCTGGATAATCGCATCGGGGAATGACCCATTCATTCCTTTAGCATGAATCACATGCTCTACCATCCCGATTTGCAGATGAGAGGATCCGGTTATTAGTGCAAGTTTACCTGGAGAGAGTGCATTGACTCCAATAACTCCTATAAATGCGTCAGCCCCTCCCCCCGCGACTGGGATTCCTGCTCTCAGTCCAGTCCTTTCAGCTATTCGTGAGAGTAACGGACCTGCGAGTTCCCCGGGTCGAATAACTCGTGAAGGTATCTTTTCAAAAAAATCATCTAATCCGATCTGAGCATATAGATCTTTTGGGAAGCCGCCGGTCTGTGAATTGTAGAACCATCGTACGGTTACGGTATTCAGACTGAGGGTATACTCTCCAGTCAGCAGATAAGTCAGCCAGTCAGGCTGATCAAAGATCATACGTGCTTTCTTATATATTTCGGGTTCATGTCTTTTAAGCCAGAGAGCTTTACAGGGAAACCATTCTGGGGAGACGTTACCATGCCCTAAAACACTTAGAGAAGGGTGATCAATTCTTGAAATCTCCTCAGCCTCTTGCACTGCTCGAATATCCATCCACATAATAGCATTTCGAAGAGGTATATTATTCACATCAAGTGCAACAAGAGTCGGACAGGTGGCATCGATGCCTATTCCGATGATCTCTTCCGGTGATACAGAGCTTCCAGAGAATGCTCTGTGTATTGCTGCAAAGAAAGATCGTTCCCACTGCTCTACAGATTGCTCTGCCCATCCGGGTTTACAGAAATGTGTACTATTCTCACTTACTCCAAACCCGAATGATGTGCCATGCTCATCATAGATTGCAACTCTGACACTCTCTGTTCCAATATCGATCCCTAAAGCATACGGCCCCATAATAACTCTCTTTTAATCAATCTTTTTTATAAGGTTTATGACATTCATAGCGGCATCTTCATCAATGATGAGATGATCTATGAATCCTCCCCGAAGGGCACCGACAATGACTTCTGCTTTATGAGCCCCTTCTGCAACACAGACTTTAACAGGTATGTTCTTCACCTTCTCAAGCTCTATACCAATAACTCGATCATTAAGCTCAGTCTTGAATTCATTTCCTTCAATATCTATCTGTCTTCCGCAGATATCACCTACAGCACCAAGGGAGAGCATATGGATTGACTCCTCTTCAGTCATATATCCAAATCGGAAGAATGCACTGCTCTCTACATGATTAGTCCCAAGACCCATAACGGCTATATCAGTGTGTTCTGCTCGTCTAAGGATCTCTGCAATGCCAGGTTCAGCGATAAGCAGCTGCTGCAGATTCTTATTACGTACTAGCAGAGGAGCCTGTAATACACTGGATTCAGCATTTATTTTATGAGCAAGAATTCTTGTGAGCTCATGTCCATCTGTCCTCATGTTAAAAAATCCAGTTCCACCGACCATTTGGACGACTTCCCCTCCTGCAATATGGGAAGAAGAGAACTGATCAATTACATGAAAGAGCGTACTGCCTCTGGAAATCCCAATTTTTACATTGTCATGAATAAGTGTGGAAAGAACTCCAGCCGCTGCTTTTCCAACTTGAATCTTCGTTTCCTCTTTATTTTTATCTGTGGGAATGACTATAACCTGCTTCACATTGAACTGTTCCTCGATCTCATGCTGAAACCTTAATCCAAGAGAAGAGGTATCATTCACTTTGATCTCGACTATATTCAATTTTCTGCAGGTTTTAAGAATCTTTGAAATATTAGATCTTGACAGTTGAACTCGATCTGATATCTCTTGCTGAGATAATTCTTCAACAAAATACATCTTTGCAATCTTAATGTAGAGGTCTCTTTTTTCATACCCGATACTGCTTGAATTCACTTTTGTTCCCCTTCGATACTTTATTGTATCATATGTTACTCAAATGTCAAATGTTACTTTATATATTTATATGTAACATATTCCACTATACAGTTCAATACATCCTACCAGAAAACTATTGCCCCATGTTCTTGAATGTAGTGAGTAGCCACTCCTAAGCTTTTGGCTTGGCCCCTCTTCTTTTTTTTCTTGAGCTTTTCCTTCTATGGCGGCATCGGTCTTCACCGCCGGGCAGTCAAAGCCTCTGTCGTCCTTGGCGTTGTTGAACACACGCTCCACTCCATCCTTGGTCCTGTACCTGTCCAGAACCTGACCTGCAGAGGGTCCTCTGTACTCAGGAGCATGAAATATCCCAACTTTCCTCTTGCCTTGTCGACAGCC
>CAYYPJ010000278.1:0-2854 GCA_964473495.1 uncultured Spirochaetales bacterium | reverse complement strand
GAGCATCATAGATGAAGGGAAAGAGCCCGGGCCACCGCGTAGCGGTTTAGTACAAGGGGTGATACATCGATATCTACCGGGATATAAGTTTCATAGGTATTCCGGATAGGAGTGAAATCAACCGCATCGAGCAGATTCAGATTCACTTTATTAAGAAATCCATGAGTTTTCTGTTTAGAAGTTCATACTATTTGTTCGAGATAGAGTCGGATAGTTTTCTGAGTGAATACCGTTGGCCGATTCAATGATTTATGAAAGAACGGATCATGGTGAAATTAAGTAACCTTTGCAAAACTCGTTCTTCCTTGAACATGAATACCAGCTAATGTAGTAAGAATCTACAGCGTTCGTTGTGGCAAATCAGGAGAATTTTCTAATGAAAGACAAAGTTTTCAAATTTTTTTGCCTACGAGAGCCATTCTGGCTGTGCTATTTAAGGTAGATGTTGTAAAATCTATAGAAGTATTCAACCTTCAGATGCATGAAGTTTTGTAGTGAATTCATTATACACCTAAAAGTTGAACTTGTTTATTTAATTTTTTATACTGATTCAGGACTAATTATGAAAACGAAATATGATGAAATTGATTCTGTTTATAGCTATGTGAAAGCTCAAAAGTTCTATTTTCTTGCTGAACAATGTCTCAATCTGATAAAAAAATCACTTTCTCCGATGTTGAAAGAGTACAATCTTAATCATTCTCAATATCTCATTCTTGTTGTTTTAAGATATTCCAATTTAAAAAAATCTAAGGTTATGAGCACGGAAATATCATATCTTCTAGGCCTTGAGAAACATTCGATAACCTCTCTTGTTGATAGTTTGTGTAAAAAGGGATATGTAACGAGAGAACGAAGTGAAAAAGATCGTCGAGTAGTGTTTTTGGTATTGACCCAAGTTGGAAAAGACTTAATTGAAATGGTACAACCGAAAACTATAGACAATATTTCTGTTTTTCCTGAAAGCACTACTGAAGAGTTTGATAAAATAATCAGATTTATGAACGAGTTGCTTGAACTGGCAGCTAAAAAGAATAATCTACAGCCTGATATATACAAGAAAGCATATAAAAAACTTATACTTGATGGAGAAGATGAGTTTATTAAGGTTTATCAGAAACAAGACCACAATGGGAAGAGTTTGAATAAACTGGAATAATCAGTGGCCTTCTCAGTAATTTCCACTGAGTGGGATAGTATTGTTTTACTTTTTTCTTTGTACACTAAATTCCCCGTATTTTTACAGTATACGGCTTAGGTTATTTTGACTATATTCATACATTTCTCCCATCTTCCAGAAGGTCGTGTCCAAAGGTTGCATATATCTCTTTTTGCTGTTTGGTTGGTGCCTTGAGTATCTGAATTTTACACATTTTTGTAATACGAAAACATTGTAATATTACATAATTCCTCTATAATCTCTAAATAAAGGTCTATATAAGCTATTTATGACTAGATTTTTCTTTCTTTTAGTATCCCGAGTTTGGCAGTTACCAACTATTATGCTAAGCCCTCTGTCAAGACAGGTATAAGAAAAAATAACGAATATTTTATGCTACCTGAATATCATATTCCCCTAAAGGAAAACATCCTTGTTCATATACTTCATCCGGCGTTTGGTATGCTAGACTTTGATGAAGTCTCTCGTTGTTGAAAAACTGTATAAAGGCATCTAAGCCATCAGAAAGTTCTGTCATCGTATGGTAGTCATGAAGGGAAATACATTCATACTTCATTGTTCTCCAAGTTCTTTCCACGAATATATTGTCTAAACATCTCCCAATCCCATCCATGCTTATCAGGATCCCGTATTGTTGCAGCATTGCGATAAACTTCTTACTTGTGTATTGCGACCCACAATCAGTGTTGAAGATAGCAGGCTCACCATATCTTTCGATAGCTTCTTTCACGCAATCAATGCAAAACTGTGTATCCATTGTATTACTGAGTCTCCATGTAAGAATCTTTCTACTGAAAAGGTCAATGACCGCAGTAAAGTACACCATCCCTCATGGAAGCTTAATACTTGTTATATCGGTCGCCCAAACCTCATTCACAAAGCTGATTTTCCGGTTCCTGAGCAAATAAGGGAACTTGCCTTCCCGTCGCTTGCTATTCCTAGTCGTCTTGAATACCGGGGCCAGTCCTTGGATGCCCAGTAGCCTATATATACGCCTCACACGCTTCTCTGTTGCCTCTAGATGCCCCTCTCTCTGCAGGTGGAATGACACATCTTCAGATAACCGTAGGTCGGGTATTTAGCCCAGGCATCCATGACAATCTCTGCAAAGGCCTTCTCTTCGGCAAACAGCTCCTTCCTGAGTCTCTCCTACTCCTCATGGTGCTCATTCCAAAAATAGAAGGATGAACGGGCAATCTCAAGAAGCTTACATTGTCTGGAAATCGACAAGGCATAGGATCTTTCTCCTACTTTTGGTTTTGCCAGCTCAAAATCCACTAGATTACAGAGGGTGGTCCCTATGAATTCGTCTTTTTTTTAAGAACTCATTCTCCATCTTGGACTTTCCTAGCTCTTTGTAAGTCTCTTCTATCACTTGATTGGCCACTGCAAGTTCTTTTTTAAGTTGCTTAACTTCTTTTGAGAGACCTCCAGACATAAAAGACTTATTCCAGCTGGAAACCATGCTAGCGGAAATCCCATATTTCACAGCGATCTCATTTACAGTCCTTTGCTCTTTCAAGGCTTCAAGCGCTACCTCTTTCTTAAAGGTTTCAGTAAATGTCTTTCTGTTCCTTCCCATGCTGTTGCTCCTTGTTGTAAGGTAGTAAACATTCTTTATTTATTGAGCTATTAATACCACAGGTGTGAACCTGTGGATGGAGGCTACCCGCT
>CAYYPJ010000277.1:0-2863 GCA_964473495.1 uncultured Spirochaetales bacterium | reverse complement strand
CCTTTATGTTCTACAGAGAAGAAGAAGTAGAACAAGCCGGTCAATACACCAACAATCAGAATGATGTTGTTAATGCTGCTTCCGATATTGCCTGTCCATAGCGGTAGCATTGAAGCATGTATCTGACCGATAACATCAGAACTCATATAGCCGTACAAACGAAGTCCGGCTGCCATACCGATAACATATGCAAGTGACCATCTGCTGAGCCATCCGATCTTGGGTATAAGACGGAAAAGCATGAAAATTCCAAGAACGAACGCAATTAGATAGCTTAAGTTCTGTGGTTGGTCGCCAATACCGCGATAGAGAACACCGTTGAATGTTGCTTCCGGAAAGATCTTACCAAAAATGACATGGAGTCCATGGTAGATACCGTACCAAAATTTTTGGAATCCATCAAGTGAAGCAACTTCAGCCTGCGGCCAAAGTCGACCAAAAAGGTTAGGTTGTACTTGATTCCAAAATGCAATGGTTGCCCAGTGAGCAGCGGAAACACCAACAAAGATGTGTTCGGCAAATTTATAGAAGACGTTGTCTTCATAGAGATAACTCAAGATGGATAATGTCAAAAAGACGGCGATCCATGCACCTAATATTCCTATATACATGGGTTACCTCCTAATATTTTCTTTGTTTACGGCGTTTAACAAAAAATGAAATATTACCAAGGACGATGAAAAGAACGATTACAAGGTGGGCAATTGACTGCGCATCCATAAATTTCGTTGCATTTCGTCTTTCTTTAAAATTAGGTAATAATTCGCGAGCTCGGTCAGTAATAGTACCGATATTATTCTCGATCTTACGAATGACCATGGTCTCATATTCGGCAGCACCCGGCATACCTGCAATAATACCTTTCATCTGTCCGGACTTCACATAAGGTAATAACTGGTTTACCTGAATAGAAGTATTTCCACTGGATACGGGAATTTGAAGAGGATCGCCTGCATAGAGGACCCATTCAATGGCTCCCGGATATCCGGCAGATAGAGAAAAGATAAAATCAACATCACGTGCAGTTTGAATATCATTCATGATCGGGATATTTGAAATGTTAATTCCCTTTGAATCGATAGAGAAGTTAGCTTCAAAGCTTTTAGTAATACCTTTGATAATAGCTTCATTTCCCGGACGATAACCAAGATTGACATAATCAACACCGTATTCCAAACCGAACTCCTGGCGAGCTACCAGATCCAGGGCTTCATTTGCCATGAAAAGTCCGTCAGGCCATAAGCACATGACAATGACTTTATTTCCTTTTGAGAACAAATGACGAAGCACTGAGATAGCCATAGGATGTATCTCAGGTTTTGTTGATGGACCGTATTCGAAGGACAACAATACCACAGCATCCTGAGGCAGAGCATCGATAGCATAAAATGCATCTTCCGTTAATTGTGTGGTTTCAATAGGGAGACCCAAGGGAACCAAAAGAGGAATAAGAACAACAAGACCGATAATCAAGAAAATGATACGTCGATCCAGACTGTCTAATTTCTCGAGAAAACTTATGAACTTTTCACCAAATTTTGATTTAGCCATTTTAGTCCCCTCCCATAAATGATTTTTCAATACCCAGGATCACTCGCAGGGAGGTACCGACGATACCGAGTCCGATACCGATCATAATGGCGCGGGCACCTGCAGCATTTGGATATTGATAGAGCCATTCCTGGATGGTTGGCAAATGCAGCCACGAGAGCCAGGGGATTTTCTGTGTCCAGGCGGTTAAATATGCGCCAAGAGGAACACGTCCAAGCATGATCAGGATACCTGAGACCAAGAGAACCGTTGCTTCAGCATTACGGATCTTGAATGCCCTATAGGAGGCCGATGCAACAAAGAATGCCAGTAAGGCGAACATGGTTGCCGACAGGGGAGTAAAGAATGAATAGAATACCCATTTATAATAGGTTTTCTGTCCCTGTACATGAGAACCCCACTGTAATTCACCCATACTTACTGTAGCACCTAATTTCCTAAGTTTATCGATCGATTTTTGAGCAGCTTTTTTTGAAACAACTGCCTTATAAAGAAGGATCTGTGTACCATTCTCGCCGGGGTTGCTATACAATGAATGAACTTCTTCAAGGTCGTTATTGGTAGCTTCGGCAAGATAGGCATAGACCGCTTCAGGATTATCACCGAGTGATTCTAAGTTAGGATAAAATCCACCTTTAACTACAAAGCCAAAGGTAAGGGTCATAAAAAATGCCAGAACGGCAGCTAAACTGTACATCCAGCCTTTTTGGCGTTTGACAACTTTGCGACCTTGTAACTTCAATAAATTCAAAGCACCAAGGATCATCGCAAAACTTGCAATAATATCGTACCACTGTGTCGCATGGATCTCTAATTCATCGAAAGGAGCGTGCGGGATGAACCAGGACAGGAGCATAATAACACCCACTGTGGCAACAATGATAGATGGAATTGTTCTTTTCCAAAACATATATGTTTACCTCTTGTTTATGATCCTGCGAACAGGTTTTTGAAGAAATGCAGATTAAATGTCTCAAAGAGCACACCTAATCCCAAACAAGCCATTAAAATAGCTTTAGCAATGTCCTGCCCTTTGATCGAACCAAGAAGTTTTGGATCATCACCCAAATAGGCGGATGCTGCAAAAAATTCTTCACCGATCAATGTGTAATCACAGGCAGTAACAAAGAATGGTATCTGAGATGGTGAACCGGTTCCGGCTATTTGAATAGCTCCGATCGAGTTCCCGGTTTCAGCCATGATCAGAGATTCTGCGTAAAATTTACCTTGCAGGAAAACTGCAGCGGGTTTTTCACGTAACATAATACCATCAACGGCGGCTGCAAATGCGAATTGATCATCAGTATAGTAA
>CAYYPJ010000276.1:1772-2931 GCA_964473495.1 uncultured Spirochaetales bacterium | reverse complement strand
TGTGATGAGATCATATACGGGCTCATGATGGGGACCTCGATCTCTCTTACCCCGGGGGTATCTATGATGGAAAAGTCTTTACTTTCGATCCATTTCCCATAATTTGTTGTATGACGTCCCCGATCATGTTTATCAGAGATTCTTCTTACCATTTGCTTCGCTTCTGGTATGAGCGCATTTATCAATGTTGATTTACCGACTCCGGATTGGCCAAAGAATACGCTTCTTGTACCATGTAATGCAGATAGCAGTTGTGCTATATCCCCGCTGTCAAAAGCTGATGTCACCATAATCTCATATCCGATACTTCGATAGAGATTCACATATTCTTGAATTTCCTTGTCTATCCCAAGATCCCCTTTATTCACAATGATCGTGATTGGTATGTTCTCTGTACACACACCTATACGGTCAATAAATTTAGGTTTGAACTTTGGTGACTTTGCTGAGGTAACACAGTAAAGTCGATCTATATTGGCGGCAATAGTCTGTGGAAGGTCACGCTTCATATTCCAACGAACAAATGAGTTCATTCGTTCTTCACGTGATACGACTAATCCCTCCTTAGCATTATGCTTCTGTATGACTACCCTATCTCCCGGGGCCAATGGATTATATTCTTTTATTGATCCCTGCAGAGTTTTTCCCTTGATCCTACATTGAAGGGTCTCCCCATCGGTTGTCTTTATAAGAAATATATTATTTATTCCCTGCAAGACCGTTCCTTTTACCATAATCATAGTCGTAATGTATACCGTATATAGGGTATTGACAACCAGTTGTATTCTGATACTCTCTAAACATGTTCGATTTTACATTTTGCAAAGAACCTGATTGTCAGAATTTAGTCGTCACCAACAGTCAGACTTGTTTATTTCATGCACCGGATAGACAGAAGCTAACAGCAGATTTCCTACATCGTCTGCAGACAAAAGAACCTATTGGATCTTACGCTATCAGTGGTATAGAACTTTCGAACACTGTTCTTACCGATCTGAAACTCTATGCGTGTAATATGGCAAATAGTGTGTTTGTTGATATAGATTTCAGTGGCTCATTCTTTCAGCTCTGTTTTTTCGAGTTCTCGACGTTCATTCGTTGTAAGTTCACCCATAGCGTAAGTAGGTATTCAGTTTTCTCCGGTTCCAAGTTCATTGAT
>CAYYPJ010000276.1:0-1762 GCA_964473495.1 uncultured Spirochaetales bacterium | reverse complement strand
CTACTATACTAACTTTTCTAATGCCGTCTTAGAAGATATGACGTTTCATGATTGTAACCTGAAAAGGACAGATTTCTACTGCAGTAAAAGAATGCATGTGAGTTTCAAATATTCAAACTTCGAAGAAGCTATTTTTTCACAGGAGTTTTAGCATTGAAGATATTATTCCATTTTTCAGTCATCGGTTTCTCAAACAGCTATATTATCGGAAATGATAATGGGGATGCGATTCTCATAGATCCGGGACATATGGATCTGCAGCTTTTGGATATCATTGAGAGTAACCACTACTATATAAAACACATTCTCATAACTCATCGTCATAAATCACATACTCATGGAATAGAAACACTTTTAAGAATCTATGATGCTGAAGTCTACGCATTCTCTTCATTTGGTATATATGATTTCCCCGTTCATGCGCTATCAGATGGGGAAATCATCACATTGTCGGGGATTGCTGTGGAATGTCGTTTAGTCCCCGGGCATTCAGCAGATTCACTTGTGTTCATCATAGATAAATCTATATTTACCGGAGATGTACTTCTATCTGGAAGAATCGGCAAAACAGATTCTGAACTATCGCAGTCACTTCTTCTTCGTTCGATCAAGAAGAAGATTCTTCCGCTTGATGATAGAATGTTGATCTTTCCGGGACATGGAGCACCAACAACGCTCAAGATAGAGAAGCTGTTCAATCAGAATCTGATTGAACAGATGCGTCACGATGGTTTGTAAGAAGATCGCAGTATCTTCTTGAACCTATCGGGAAGTGGTGCGACAAACTTCTTGTGAACCATACCATTTCCTTCCGGTATATCGATCTGTAACGATAGTGCATGCAGCATCAGCGTTGCCTCTGGATACTTCATGTTCTTTCTCGAATATAGTGGGTCTCCAATGATAGGATGGCCGATATACTTCATATGTACACGTAATTGATGTGTACGCCCTGTCTTCAGAGTCAAACTCACCAACGAAAATCCATCATATTGTTTCAATACGGTATAGTGGGTCTCGGCGTATTTGCCGATATGTTCATTCTCAGCGGTAGTGAATCGTTTCCGATTCCTACGATCGCGAACGATCTGAGTCTTGATACTGCCCCGTCTTTTTTGTACGTTACCCTTGATTATAGCTATATAGATTTTCTTGACTGTACGTGAAGAGAATTGATGAGACAAGAATTCCAGGGTGTGACTGTCTTTTGCCACGATCATGACCCCTGATGTATCTTTATCAAGACGATGTACGATACCTGGACGACAGTCATCCAATTCCTGCAGCTGCTGGTATCGGTAGAGCAGCCCATGCACAAGCGTACCATGCCAATTACCTGCTGCAGGATGGACTACAAGTCCCTGTGGTTTATTCACTGCCACAACATGCTCATCTTCATATATGATAGGAAAATCAACCGGCTCAGGTTCGATTGAGGACTCCTGCCGTGCAATAGTCACCTCGATATGCATGCCGGGATGGATCTTCTTGCTCTTTTTTAGAGGTATCCCATTGTTCGTGAAAGTCGTTGTGGAAAGATCTAACTGGCTGCGGGTAATATCAGGAATATGAGCTGCAGCATAGGCATCAATGCGTATGCAGGTATCATCATCTTCTGCGACATCTAATACATACATAGTATTTTGCTCATTTTTTCTCATCACGTCACGTTCACTGCTTAAGTCCCAACAGGTAATCAATCATCACTATCGATAAGGACACTCCTATAGTTACCCCTAATTGCAATGGTACTGAGTTGATA
>CAYYPJ010000275.1:0-2954 GCA_964473495.1 uncultured Spirochaetales bacterium | reverse complement strand
ATGGCCTGGAGGTCTCATCACTTGGGAAAAAAGATGTGAAAGCACTCTTAGATGATGCACCAAGGCCATTACAGGAGGTACTGGAACTCAGGCTGCAGCTCGCGAAATCATCAGTGAAGAAATATCAGGCGATGATGAACGCCGTTTGCAGTGATGGGAGAGCCCGAGGGATGTTTCAATTCTATGGGGCCAATCGTACCGGAAGATGGTCTGGGAGACTAACTCAATTACAAAATCTACCTCAAAACCATCTGAAGGATCTTGAAGCAGCTCGTTCCTTAGTGAAATCAGGTGACTATGAAGCAGTGAAGTTGCTTTATGAAAATGTGCCAGACACGCTCTCTCAGCTCATTCGAACAGCCTTTATCGCTGCTCCTGACCACCGGTTTCTCGTATCAGACTTTTCTGCTATCGAAGCACGCGTGCTTTCTTGGCTTGCAGGAGAAACCTGGAGAATGGAGGTCTTTAAACAAAATGGTGATATCTACTGTGCTACTGCAGCACGTATGTTCCACTGCAATGTGATCAAACATGGGGAGAATGGACATCTCAGACAGAAAGGGAAACAGGCTGAACTCGCTTGTATAGCTGAGGGACAACTGGTACTAACCGATAAAGAGCTTGTCCCGATCGAAGACATTACCAGAGATCACCTCCTTTGGGATGGAGAGAACTGGGTTCCTCATGAAGGCGTAATCTATAAAGGGATGAGAGAGGTAATCACCTATGAAGGACTTACCGCTACTGAAGACCACCTTGTCTGGATCGAGGGAAAACCGGAACCAATATACTTTGGCATCGCTGCTGCCAGTAAAGCATATCTCCTACAAACAGGTGATGGTCCGAAAGCCATACGGCTGGGAGAGACTCATCCCAATCATCAAATAAGGGCTCCCCAGGATGAGCTTCGCATACCACTTCGCTCAATAAAGAGAATCTATGACATACGAAATGCCGGGACATATCATCGTTTTACCGTATCGGGAAAACTCGTACACAACTGTGGATATGGCGGATCAGTAGGAGCTCTCAAAGCCATGGGGGCTCTAGATTCTGGAATGGCCGAGGATGAGCTGAAACCGCTTGTTGATGCTTGGAGAACCTCTAACCCCCGGATCGTCAAACTCTGGTGGGATATTGACAAAGCAGCACTGAAGGCTGTCAGGGGAAAAACCTCTACCTCAACCCACGGTATTAGATTCTCATATCAAAGCGCAGTACTCTTCATCACCCTCCCCTCTGGAAGACGCTTAGCATATGTGAAACCACGTATTGGGACCAATAGATTCGGCGGGTCCTGCATTACGTATGAAGGGATTGGGGCAACGAAAAAATGGGAGCGATTAGAGACCTATGGAGCAAAGTTGGTAGAAAACTGTATAGCTCATGATACCCCTGTGATCACTGACCGGGGTTGTATACCAATTCAGGAGATAAGACCAGAAGACAGACTATGGGATGGAGTTGAATGGATAACCCATGAAGGGCTCATCAACAAGGGAATCAAACAGACAGTCCGAATCAACCAAGATATTGAGTTGACACCGGATCATAGGATTCTGACTACGAAAGGATGGAGAGAATGTGCCAAAAGTAAGGGATTCGACTGGGCAGAAGTTCAATTACCTGACAGTTATCAAGAGAGCAAAGAATACCCCACAAGGGAAAGCACAATGGCTATGCAAATGTCATTGTGGAAATTTGAAAGTGATTCCTTCAAAGCGTTTAGTGGACAAAAAGCATCCAGCAAAATCTTGCAGATGCATGACAAAGATATTGATCGCGAGAGGACAAATCAAACATGGGATGTCCCATCATCCGGCATACGGAGTCTGGCATTCAATGAAGCAGCGCTGCACAGATCCCAACCACCAGGCTTGGAAAAACTACGGTGGAAGAGGAATAGATGTTTGCAATTCATGGCTGAACAGTTTCGAGCAGTTTTGGAAAGACATGGGGCCAACTTACCAAAGAGGTTTGGATCTGGACAGACGAGACAACAATCAAGGATACAATCCGGAAAACTGCCGTTGGGTAGAGAGAAAAATCAACAGCAGAAACAGGAGAACGAACCGTGTGATAGACACACCATTTGGGAAAATGACAGTTTCAGCTTTGTCAGAGATGACGGGAATAGGAGTATCGACTCTTCATTATCGCCTAGATCACAATTGGCCAATAGAATCACTGTGCATTCCTCCGGATGCAAGAAACAAGTGTATGACCTCAAAAACTGCGGCTTCAGACACAGATTTGCAATCTGGGATAGTGAAGCAGCAAAGGCCCGCATAGTGAGTAATTGCACGCAGGCTATCAGTCGAGATCTGCTCTGCTTTTCGATGAAGAACCTCAGAGGACATCGGATCTGTATGCACATCCACGATGAGGTGGTCATAGAAGCACCTACAGATCAAGAGCTTGCTGAGATCGAATCCCTTATGACGGTAGTCCCGACGTGGGCTGATGGGCTACCACTCAACGCAGACGGGTATGAAACCAAATTTTATAAAAAGGATTAATCATGAAAAACAGAAAATACAACGCAGAAGGATATATGGACTTAACACCCTACCAGGCAATTAAAGCAATGGAGAGAAAGAAGCGGCCGCATTTTGAGTATCACCCTCTTGTGTACATTTGCTCTTCCTATGCTGGGAACATTGCTGAGAACGTTAGGAACGCCCAACGCTACAGCCGATTTGCTGTAGACAGAGGATATCTCCCAATTACCCCTCACCTACTGTTCCCCCAATTTCTTGACGATGGCCAGCAAAGAGAACGAGCTCTGGGGCTGTTCTTTGGGATCGTTCTCATGAGCAAATGTTCTGAAGTTTGGGTGTTCGGGGAGCCCATCAGCTCTGGAATGAAAACTGAAATTGAGCTGGCTCAGCGTAAGGGGTATACGGTGAAGTTCTTTAGTAGTGATTGTGAAAGTGCATAGACTTGATTAAGAG
>CAYYPJ010000274.1:1638-2959 GCA_964473495.1 uncultured Spirochaetales bacterium | reverse complement strand
GAGGGGATTCCCTCGGTCGGGATAGAGAAATCACGGCTTGCTGAGGGACTCAATGTCATGGATCTCTACGTTATGACGGATCTCTGTAAGACTAAGAGTGATGCAAGAAGATTAATCAAGCAGGGTGGGGCCACCATCGGCAATAAGAAGATCACTGCGATCGATGTCATAATAGATGCCAGTTGGGTGCAAGAAGGTGAGATGTTGCTTCGTGCAGGTAAAAAACGATACTTTAGAGTGGTAGTAGTTGATTGATCAAGAATCAATGGGTAGTAAGACCCAAGGAGTTAATAGATGTTTAAACGTATCATGACCATAAGTATGGTCTTAGTTCTTATGGCAGGTGGTATCACCTTTGCCGGTGGTTCTCAGGAAGCTTCTCCGGAACCTACGGCACCAGTGGTAGAAGCACCTGCAGTGGTAGAAGAGGCAGTACCTGAGACAGCACCTGCTGTCGAGGCACCTGTAGAAGTGGAAAAGAGTGCGGTCGTTGACACTGTGAATGTGAGACTGGCAGTTTTCAAGGGTCCTACCGGATTTGGTTTTGCCAAACTGATCGAAGATGGCCCCGATCTTGTAGATGGAGTCAGCGTAGAGACAGAAATTCTGCCGACACCGACAGAGGCTATTGCCCGCCTTACATCCGGTGATGTTGATGTTGTAGCTATGCCGGTCAATGCCGCTGCTGCTATCTACAACAAAGGTGTTGATGTGAAGCTTGCTGCAATCACCGGTCAGGGAATGCTCTATATTTTAAGTTCATCTGATGATGTGAATGCAAATCTGTACAGTTTCAAAGGCAAGACGATACATGTCCCCGGAGCGGGATCTACCCCTGAGTACGTTCCCAAATATATTTTTGAGAAAAATGGGCTTACCGTGGGTGAAGATGTAGAATTTGACCTTTCACTGCGAGTGGCTTCTCAGCTTGCACAGATGCTGATCGCTGAAAAAGTGGAGAATGCCGTTCTTCCTGAACCTTTTGCTACGATGGCCTCTATGAAGAATCCTAAGGTAAAACGTGTGGTTGATCTTCAGACGGCCTGGTCTAAACTTTCAGGGCAGGATAATTATCCTATGACTGCTATGTTAGTCAGAGGGAAGTTCGCCGCTGAGCATCCTGAAGTGGTACAGATTATGAAGAAAGCTGCACAGAGTTCTATCGAATGGGTCAATGCAAATCCTGCAGAGGCTGCTTCACTTATTGAGAAACACGGTATTCTCTCTGCTGCATTGGCACAACCTGCGATACCAAATTGTAATCTTATTTATATTGATGCTGTTGAAGCGAAAGCATCCATTGAAGCATATCTCTCAGTCT
>CAYYPJ010000274.1:0-1628 GCA_964473495.1 uncultured Spirochaetales bacterium | reverse complement strand
CTTGAAGGAGTATGCTCCAGCTTCAATAGGAGGATCTCTTCCTGATGAAGCCTTCTATCTGGCGAAATAGCCTGATCACCGTTATCACAGTAGTCACCCTGCTGGTAATCTGGCAGGTGGCTTCTGTGATAATGGATGCACAGATTATTCTTCCTCGTCCTCTTATTGTTATCAATGAGTTCTTTTCATTCTTTAGAGATCCTAAATCCTGGATGGATATCAGCACTACCATAGTTCGTGCTCTACGAAGTTTTCTCATCATCCTGACTACAGGATTGATTTTAGGACTTGCAGGTGGACAGAGTTCTATCTTCAGTGCTGTCATGAGACCCATCCTGGCTGTGATCAAAGCAACTCCGGTACTCGCAATTATCCTTATTGCATTCATTTGGTTCAAGACAGGGACTGTACCCGTCTTCTCAGCGTTTCTTATGGGGTTTCCGGTGTTGTATCAGAATATGATTATAGGATTGCAGAACCGTGATCAGAAGCTGATGGATATGGGTGAAGTCTATGGATTGACTGACATGCAGATCATGAAACATATAACGATCCCTTCCTTAATACCTTTTATCCTTGCAGGTTCTCGTGGTGCTTTGGGAATGACCTGGAAGGTTGTGATCGCAGCAGAAGTGCTTACTGTCCCGAAGTATGGGGTGGGCTCAAGTATGGAGTTTGCCCAGATCAATCTTGAGACGGCGACTGTCATGGGGTGGACGATTGTCGCAATCGTTCTTACTGCCTGCGGTGATCTGTTCTTTGATGAGCTTGTTCGTATCTTTGAACATGTAGGGATGCTCACGAAGATGAAGTGGGGCAGGTCATGATTCGGATTGACAAGGTTTGTAAGTCATATGATACCCAGCAGGGGAAATTGGAAGTCTTCAAGGACTTTTCCCTGTCCGTCAAAGACGGCCGAGTGGCAGCTCTTCTAGGTCCATCAGGCTGCGGAAAGACGACATTGCTCCATATGATCGCAGGAATGGAACACTATGACGCTGGTACAATAAAAGGGATACCAAAGAGTACTACGACGAATGTCGCATCTCTGAGCTATCTTTTTCAGGAACCTAGACTACTTCCCTGGCAGACAGTCTTCCAGAACGTCGACTTGGTCCTCCAGAACCATATTCCAGACAAAGAGAAACGCACCTATACTGTTAATGAGTTCATCAGGTTAGTAGGACTCTCTGACTATGCAAAGCTTAGACCAGAGGAACTTTCCGGCGGGATGCGGCAGCGGGTAGCGATAGCTCGTGCTTTTGCCTATCCCTCACAACTGATCCTTATGGATGAGCCTTTTCAATCCCTTGATACGGAGCTGCGGTTTCAGTTGATAGATGCATACCAGAAGTTGTGGAAGAGGATTCCACGAACAACACTATTGGTAACCCATGATATACAAGAAGCACTGCTCTTAGCAGATACGATTCTCGTACTCTCTCCTAGACCAGCTAAGATTATAGGGACTATGGAAGTGACTGTTCCTAGAGCTGAAAGACATATAGGGAATAGGGCTCTATGGCAGCTGGAGATGAACTATTACGAGAAATACTCCCATAGGGGTTGACAATTTTCCCATCAAATACTATAAATTTTCTTGTCACCAAGCATACTGCTTGGAGGAC
>CAYYPJ010000273.1:0-2984 GCA_964473495.1 uncultured Spirochaetales bacterium | reverse complement strand
CAACGAAAAGTATAAACTCTCTTTCTTATATGAAGATAGACTCATCCGAACAGGCTTGGCGTACCGTTGACATGGGGCATGAGACGGCGTTCAATTCCATCACCGGAAGTATCTTTGAATTTGGTTTCTCAGATGCGATCCTGCAGATGTGGGCGGCATTTCTCTATGAAATTGATCACAAGGGTAAGCCTCTCTGGAAATTTGCAGGGTGTGTAACGCCTCAGGAGTCGGCGAAGAGCCATGCATTGTTCACTGCAGCCATTGTTTCCCAGAAGACTGCTTCAGTTGTCTCTATATAACCGAGTATATGGTAAGACTGTCTCCATGGGCTCATAGTCATCTAGACAGTTCAATTTGATAGTATGAGAACAAAGAAGGAAACGAATATGATATATGCAGGAGCATCTGAGACAGAGATTAATCCAATACACAGTGAATTCCTATTTGGGTATCCCCACGTGAAGCGCTATAGTACAGGAGTTCATGATCCGTTGTTAAGTTCAGCACTCTATCTCCGGGAGGGGAGTACTGAACTTGTATTTATCTCAAATGATCTGATCTTTGTAAGCAAACAGATGGCTAAAGATGTCAGAGAGGCGGTGAAAAACCAACTTGGGATCCCGGAATCGAATATTATGGTTACAGCGACACATACGCATTCGGGGCCTATTATCGTCAATTATGCGAGTAGTACAGCTGATGAAGTTGTCCCAAAAGCTGACGAAGAGTATATCTTCATGGTTGTCGAGCGTATGGTAAAGATCGTCGTAGAGGCTAAAAAGAACATTGAACCTGCAGTAATTGGTCTTGTGCATGCTGACAGCATAGGCATAGGGACAAACCGAAGGGATTCATCAGGGCCTTCTAATCATGATGTCCCGGTGCTTGTCGTCATGGATGAGTGTAAAAAGCGGTATATTGCATGTATGCTTATTGTTTCTATGCATCCGACCGTCCTTCACGAAGACTCACTGCGTATAAGTGCAGACTTTATTGGTGTAGCTCGAGATTATCTGAAGCAGTATGTGCTAGGAAAAGAGAGTGTGATCCTGACTCATAATGGACCTTGTGGGAATCAGAGTCCGCGTCATGTAGTGAAGGAGAACACCTTCGCTGAGGTGAAACGTCTTGGCACTATTCTTGGTAAGGCGGTTCAAACTGCATTGGCTGAGATCACATACACTGCAGATTTGCACCTTCATTCGCGACAAGTATGGCTGCAGAATCCAGAGAAGCGAATATTCCCTGCGTTACATGCAGCACTCGCCAGTTTAAAAGAAACTCTTGCGAAGATGAAGAGGATGACTGCAGAAGGTGCTCCATCTGATGAATTGCGTACTATCGAGTGTGATATCTTTGGTACTGAAGAAGTTGTCACTTTGAGCCGTATGCAAAAGACAGGAGATCTTGAATCCTATTACCAGAAGAGTTTACCGATCGAGATACAGATGTTATCAGTAGGTCCATGGAACTTCGTTGGCTGGTCAGGAGAGGTGTTCGTCGAATATGCACTTGCAGTAAAACAGAAATGCAGTCAAACATTCCCGATCTCAATGGCCAATGGTGAGACTCAAGGGTATATTGTCACGAAAGAAGCGGCAGATGAGGGTGGATATGAAGCATCGAATGCGCTGTTCTCGTATAAGACTGGAGAGGCTCTTGTGCAGAAGACACTTGAACTCTGTGTGACCGATTCTCATGAGACGACTAGGTAGTGAGGTTTCCTGTGAACTATGTGATGGGATTTGATCTGGGGACGAGTTATTTTAAGACGATAATCATGGATAAAGCCGGTAGGTGTGTTGGGATTGGCAGAGTTCCGACGCCAAAACGTCGAAACGGCACCATTGTCACTATTGCTCCTGATCAGTTCTGGCAGGCCTTAGAGGAAAGTACTGATTCTGCCTTAAAAGAAGCGGGGATCAGTAGTGATTCAATTTGCGGTATCTCATATGCCTCTCAGACGAATACTTTTATTCTGCTTGATGAGCACAAAGATCCGATAAGTGATTTGTATGTCTGGTCCACTAGGTTTACTGCAGAAACTGATGATAGACTTACTGCCCTGTGGAATGATCCTGTGTCCTTGGGTGTCACGGGATTGGGAATTGTGAGTAATGGAACTACTGCGGCAAAACTGCTGTGGCTTAGAGAGCATGAACCGAAGCTATGGAGTAAAACGAGGTATGCAGCAAATATCTCTGACTACTTTGTCTATGGGTTGACAGGTTCTCTTGCGGCTGATTCAAGTACAGCATCCTTATTGGGCTATCTCGATATTAGACAGAGACAGTGGTGGAAAAGAGCCCTGCAGGTGATCGGCATTGAAGAAAAGATCTTACCGAAGGTTATGTCGACCGGAGATTTTGTCGGTACGACAGGCACAGAGATGATAAGACAGATCGGACTACCATCAGGTATCCCAGTCTTTTTAGGGGGCCTTGATCACATGGTTGCTGCTATCGGAGCTGGTCTTGGATTGTATGCACCAATGAGTGAGTCAACTGGTACCGTGTTGGCATGTATAACGGTAAAACCCTATATAGATCCGAAACACGGGGTTGCTATTGGTCCATTCTTGAAAAACGGAGAGTATACCTATCTCTCTTTTTACGACTCCGGAGCAGAGGTGGTTGAGCAGTATCATAATGCATTCTGTAGTCATATGACTTTTACCCATATGTATCAGATGATTGAATCTAGTCCAATTGGTGCGAATGGACTGGTTTTTGATGATACATCCGACCCTTTATTACCCATAACAAGACGGTTTAGAAGCTGCTTTACTGAAAGAACTTATAGAAAGGCTGATGAGGTACGAGCGATTCTTGAGACACTTGCATATCGGATGAAGATCATGTCTCAAACTTTGTGCATTTCTGATCCTGTTCGGAAGATAGTTGCGACCGGAGGAGGTAACCGCAGTAGTGAGTTATTGCAGATCAAAGCGGATATGTTCTTTGCCGAGATTATTACTTGCGGAC
>CAYYPJ010000272.1:0-3008 GCA_964473495.1 uncultured Spirochaetales bacterium | reverse complement strand
TGAAGAACTCAGAATTTATCGAAGCTGCCCGTTCCATGGGTGCTTCACCACTGCGCATCATCCTTAGACACCTGATACCAAATTCTCTGAGTGTCATCATCGTATTTTCCACTCTGAGAATCCCTGCATTCATCATGATGGAATCTTTCCTCTCATTTCTTGGCCTTGGGGTGCAGGCTCCATATGCATCTTGGGGTTCACTTGTCGGTGATGCGGTAGAGGGCATGACACTCTACCCATGGCGTTTGTTCTTTCCAGCACTTGCCATGACTATATTCCTCTTTGCTATGAACTTCCTTGGGGACGGGCTGAGAGATGCATTCGATCCTCAAAGCAAGAACCAACTATAAGGAGCTCGGGTAATGAAAAAGGAAAAATTATTAGAGGTCAAAGGCCTCAAGACATATTTTAAAACAGATCGCGGTGTGGTAAAGGCCGTAGATGGCGTTTCGTTTGACCTTTACAGAGGTGAGACACTGGGAATCGTGGGAGAATCCGGATGTGGAAAATCTGTCACGAACCTCTCATTGATGAAATTGATCCCCTCCCCTCCGGGGAAGATCGTCGGAGGAGAAGTCCTCTTCAAGGGTGAAGACATCCTGAAGAAACCTGATGATCAATTACGGAATATCCGCGGGAACAGTATTTCCATGATCTTTCAGGATCCGATGACAAGTCTTAACCCGTTTCTCAGGATATCAACTCAGATGATGGAGACCATTGTCCTACATCAAAAGATGAAAAAAGCAGATGCTAAGAAAAAAGCTATCAAAATGCTCACTCTTGTAGGGATCCCTGCTGCTGAGAAACGAATTGAAAACTATCCTCATCAATTCTCCGGGGGGATGAGACAGCGTGTTATGATAGCGATGGCTCTCAGCTGCAATGCTGATATCCTGATTGCCGATGAGCCTACTACCGCTCTTGATGTGACTATTCAGGCTCAGATACTTGAATTGATCAATGAATTATCAAAGAAATTCAACACCTCTGTTATCTTGATCACTCATGACCTTGGGGTTGTCGCAGGAATGTGCGATAAGATGTGCGTCATGTATGCAGGGCGTATGGTTGAGAAATCAGAAACAATGGCACTTTTTGCAAAGCCTCTTCATCCATATACTGTGGGACTAATTCAATCAGTACCACGACTTGATAAAGAGAACAAACAACATCTCTTCTCTATTGAAGGTCAACCGCCGAACATGATCGACCTCCCTGACTGCTGTCCATTCCATCCACGTTGTAATAAAGCGATGGATATCTGCAAAAAGAAATATCCCCCACTCAGAGAAGTTGAACCGGGACGAGAAGTAGCTTGCTGGCTCTATAAGGAAGGAGATAAATGAGAAAAGAGAACCCAATACTAGAAGTTAAGAACCTAAAACAGTACTTTCCCATTGAAGAGGGCCTTTTGTTCAAACGTCAGGTTGGTGCAATCAGAGCTGTCGATGGAATCTCCTTCACGGTAAACAGGGGGGAGACCCTCGGCATCGTTGGAGAATCCGGTTGTGGAAAATCAACGACTGTACGTGCAATCGCCCAACTCTACAACCCCACTGCCGGTGAAGTATTCTTTGAAGGAGAAGATCTCGTAAAGATGTCTCCGAAGAAACTGCTTCTTACACGTAAGAATATTCAGATGATCTTTCAGGATCCATATGCATCACTTGATTCACGCATGACAGTCCGAACCATCATTTCAGAACCTCTTGAGATCTATAATAAACGGGGAATCATGAAACAAACTCCTGCAGAGATTGAAAATCGTGTCGAAGAGCTCATGGAGCGCGTCGGTCTCTCACGTTTCTACAAAAACCGCTATCCTCATGAGTTCTCCGGAGGGCAGCGGCAGCGTATTGGTATTGCCAGAGCTTTAGCTCTCAATCCAAAGATCATTCTTGCTGATGAACCGGTCAGTGCTCTTGATGTATCAATCCAGGCTCAGATACTGAACCTGTTAAAAGATCTGCAGAAAGAGCTGAATCTCACCTATGTATTCATAGCCCATGACCTTGCGGTCATTGAGTATATCAGCACATTTGTTGCTGTCATGTATTTAGGAAAGCTGGTGGAAATAGCAGACTCAAAGGCTCTTTACAAAAGCCCTATGCATCCGTACACAGAGGCACTTCTCTCTGCTGCACCGATTCCCGATCCTGTGGTCGAAAGAAAACGACAGCGTATCATTCTCACCGGTGATGTCCCATCTCCGGATACAGAGCAGCACGGTTGTTATTTTTATGAAAGATGCCCAAAACATATGGATTACTGCAAGACCCATATCCCGCCGATGAAACAGATTGAAAAGAATCATAAAGTAGCCTGCTGGCTATGTATCGACAAAAAGGAATGGCCGCAATAGAGCTACCCATATAGGTATATAGTATGATGCAAAAAGGCTGTCTTAATTCTTAAGACAGCTTTTTTATTTACTCATCCCGAGTCTCTTCATCAGGTTCTGCATCACAGATCAACTCTACCCCGCAGTACCTGGCGATCACAACAGCAGCATGCTCTGTTCGCCCTGCCGATTTCTTCAGACGGATAATCTCAATATCATGTTTTTCTTCATGATGCATAACGAGGGAAAATGTCACATAGAGTCTATTCGCTCCACGCTTTACCCCTGTTTTCATCGATCTGGTGCCTTTTTTAAAATGCGTAAGCTCAAACGCTTCGATCTCGTCAAAGAGAAACACTTTGCGCCTATGGGCAAAGACCAATCCGAATTCATATACTACTGTTCTCTTTTTCTTATCAAATATCCAAACTTCCTGATATACTGCTGCGATAAAAAGTATACTAGCAACAAAGAAAGGACCGCTGAATAGGGTAAAACCGGGTTCTTTACGATATACAAAAGCACCTATTGAAAGAAGGATCAAAAAGATCATATAAAATATTCGATACCAGGATCCTATCCCATAGACGAGAGTACCATCACTTCTCGTACGCAGATACAGTTTCATCATTTCTTGATTATCTCCATCAAGCATACTATATAC
>CAYYPJ010000271.1:0-3055 GCA_964473495.1 uncultured Spirochaetales bacterium | reverse complement strand
CAGGATATTATGAGAAAGATGCATATGCATATGCATCTTTCTCATAATATCCTGCTACCATATAGCCTGCATCAAGAAAGTCATGCTGTTTGATGGCACCGGAATCAGTAAACTTCTCTGAAGGATGAGCCGCAACATAGTCTTCCACTTTCTGAGTCAATTCCTGATTGACAATATGGAAATCCAGGGAACCTTTACCCATTAAATATGAGTTGATTCTTTCCGGATCAGCTGCACCAGGAACTTCAACAAGGATCTTTCCGGATCCTAATAATCTGATATCAGGCTCAGTGACGCCAAACTGGTCAATACGGATATTGAGAATTTCCATATCCTCTTTAACCTTTTCGTTAATCTCGGCATCTGAAACCGTATGACCTATTTTCTCTTCATATGAGGCCCTATCAGCTTCAAGAAGTATGCTCATACCACCAGAGAGATCAAGTCCCAACTGAAGAACATTATTAGTATTGTCTTTAATATCAAGAAGCTTTGCACGGTAGTAATTCTCTATCGCATCAAATAGACTTTGTTCAGAAGTGTAAGCTTTCATCACATCTTTAACGGTCCAAGTTCCGGTAGGAATATCCATATCCCTTTTCTTGTACGACTCTTTTGCAATATCAATAAGATATTTCTTTTCTGTTGATATACTTGCATCTAGAGCCATAGATTCGATATTTCGTAGTTCTTGCGTCGCCTGACCTCGAGCATATTCTTTAATCTGCTCTTTTGATCCAGTAGCAAGGTCCTTTGTTTCCTGGGGTATTGAAAGATACCATCTAGCAGTTGGATACAGAAATAATCCGCACACAACCAACACCAGGAGTATAATGAACAAACGTCCGCGTTTAGTCATTGCGCAACTCCAATAGAGAATTTGTTTAAGAAATTTAATACCTACTCAGTTTTTGCTGAATCTGTGGTATTCTCCTCGTTGTTAGATTTTGTCTCGCTCTGTTTTGCAGGATCTGCCTGCTTCGTTGAAGAGGGTTTCTTTGCAGTGGTCTTCTTCGCAGTGGTCTTCTTCGCAGTGGTCTTACTTGCAGTGGTCTTACTTGCAGTGGTCTTACTTGCAGTGGTCTTACTTGGAACTGCAACTGTTTTCTGAGCAGTTTTAGCATCTTTCTTCGTGATAACACTGGAAACGGCACCCTTAGTAAACTCAATCTTCGTATTGTCATCAACCTTGACAACAATTGAATCATTTTTCACAGAAGTTACTGTCCCGCGAATACCACCGATCGTAACTACTTTATCACCTTTCTTAATGGCATTGATCATGTCTTTTGTTTGTTTTTCTTTTTGCTTCTGTGGGCGAATAATAAGAAAATAGAAAACAAGAATGATCAACCCAAATGTGATAAATGTCGTTACCATAGAACCTGTCGTGCCCTCACTCCCTCCAGAAGGAGCTGCCATCAATGATGAAAAAGCTGAAAATACTGTAGTCATAAAATGATAACCTCACATTTTTGATTGTTTATATCGAGAAAAAATACCATGATACGGTAGTGTAGTCAAGGCAACAATATTTTTTCTGACACGAAGAGTACTATTTATCATTTTATCACAATGGTCTTCACCATAGATTCAGCCGGCAGGATAACTCCTAACAGTATTTTTAACTCTTCTGTCGTCTTCAAAGATAATCCTGTCAATGCATTATACCGTGCCATAATTCGTTTCACGGCATCCTCATCTTTATCATACAATGCGGAACAGAAAGCGAATCTGAACAATCCCTTATCCAGCAGCTCATCTGTTGATGCTTTAGCATACTGTTTCGTTGCCTGCCCGTCCACCAGTGCAGAATTTCCCTGATACCCAATACAGAACACATAATCGTTTCTTTTCATTATATTATCCCGAAAAAAAACATCTCCCAGTATACCGAGAGATGCATAAGACACTCATATCATAGTTGCATCTTTTATTCGATGCATACCATACAGGATATGATATATACCCTGTATGATATATGTCAGTCTGGAAAATATCTATAACAGTGCATGATTTATCTATTTCATAGACTCATCACTCTGCATGTTACATCATACCTCCCATACCTCCCATACCGCCGCCCATACCACCGCCAGCAGGACTTGCTGGAGCTGCTGGTTCAGGGATATCAGTGATGGAACATTCAGTGGTTAATAACAAAGCAGCTATTGAAGCAGCATTTTGCAGTGCACTACGGGTAACTTTTGCAGGATCAATGATTCCAGAATTGATCATGTTAGCCCATTCCATCTTTGCAGCATCATAACCGATGCCCGGTTTCTCATGTTTTGCTTTATCAGCGATGAGTGACCCGTCAAGACCTGCGTTCTCAGCAATCTGTCGAATAGGTTCTTCTAATGCCCTTCGAACTATCTTGTACCCGATCTGTTCTTCCTCAGTGATTTTACTTAGATCCTTGTTCTCAAGGATCTTCACAATCTGAATCAGGGTAAGACCACCACCGGGGATCACTCCCTCTTCAATGGCAGCTCGTGTTGCAGAAAGAGCATCTTCCACTCGATGTTTCTTCCCTTTCAACTCTACTTCGGTAGCAGCACCGACATTGATCACTGCAACACCGCCAGCTAACTTAGCGAGTCGTTCCTGTAGTTTCTCTCGATCATAATCAGAAGTAGTCTCAACGATCTGTGCTTTAATCTGTCCAATTCGTGCTTTCAGATCAGCTTGCTTTCCCGCACCATTGATGATTGTTGTGTTTTCTTTCTCAACTTTCACACTCTTGGCGCGACCAAGTTGTGTAAGTTCTGTATTCTCAAGTTTTAGTCCCAACTCTTCAGCGATCACTTCACCGCCGGTAAGAATAGCTATATCTTCCAACATAGCTTTTCTTCTATCGCCAAATCCTGGAGCTTTTACTGCAACGACGTTCAAAGTCCCTCGGAGACTATTCACTACGAGAGTTGCAAGAGCCTCACCATCGACATCTTCGGCAATGATCAATAACGGTTTACCTGACTGAGCTACTTTTTCCAGGACAGGAAGAAGGTCTTTCATGTTCGAGATCTTTTTATCAAAAATAAGGATAAAAGGA
>CAYYPJ010000270.1:0-3090 GCA_964473495.1 uncultured Spirochaetales bacterium | reverse complement strand
TTTCAGCTTCTATATGAATATGTATACATCATTGACGTTGAAGAGCATCGATGCCTTTGAGACTGGAGACTCTTACTCATTCGCTCCATTGAGTATAAACCTCTACCCGGTCGTCAACTATAGAGGATGGTCATGTGACACACAGATGACTATCTCCAACAATACTGACAACATCATTCGCTGGGGAAGTATTCATATCATACGAGACTGGCCTGAGACACCTCTCAGACTCATGCTTGGAGACCTCTCCTACAACACTGCAGACAATCAGACTTCTCCTACTTACTTTGGTGCTGTTATCTCTCGTGATATGAGTAAATCATTCAAACGAAAGGCCCCCTTAAACTATTCACGATCTCTGTTCGTTCCGGAAGACAACGCATTGGTCACCATTCTGCTCAATAACCGAAAAATAAAAGATATGAAGATGGATGCAGGCCTGTATACCGTTGAGGACTTCTTCTTCAATACGGGTATCAATGATCTAGCATTTCAGGTAAAGACGGCGGAAAAGACTACGGTAAAAGATTTTCTCTTCTCCTATGATTCGAATCTTGTTCCCCCGGGACAGACTGAATACACCTTTGGGTTTGGATTCAAGAAAGGGCAATCACTCACCTGGCCGGAACTCTTCGGGACTCAGAACTTCGGAATCTCTGACCATCTATCGAGTGATTATTTCTTCCAGCTTGGAACAAACCAGCAGAATATAGGAATGACTTCAATCCTAGCATCCGATCTTGGGAACTTTCGCCTAAGTACCGCTTTCAGTCGTCATACTGCTTCAGATCCTGTGGTTGGGTTCTATACCGTCCTTGGATACCGTTATACTCGAATTACTTCTCCAGTACATCGTTCGATGTCTTTCACAGGAAGTTATTGCAGTGCTGCCTATGCATCTTTTGATACATCTAATACATCACCACCACTGGCATGTAAGTTTTCTATTTCATATAGTCAAATACTATTCGGAGCATTGGGTCTCAGTGCCGGAGAAAGCTTTGACATCTCCCGTGAAGGCAGCATGAGTGCTCCATCCTTCTCTATGTCCCTTCGGGCAAGACCTTCACGAAATCTGGGAGTATCAGCCGCCGTTAAGGGCTCTTGGGATAGTGATTGTGTTTTTTCCCCTTCTGCAACCATATCGGTAAGTTATTCTCCAGAGAACAGTGATGTGCGTATGAACTATAACCAAGGACTCTACACAGCGGATAATAATCTCTCACTCTCATATATTCCTGAACCGTTGAAAGGGATCGCTTCATTCAGTATGAATATGCATGATATCACAAGAGACGATCTTCTCCCGTCCCTATTGTCTTTCAGCGGAAACTACAAACATAGAGATTTTCTATTTGATGTAAAAACATCTATCAAACGATCAGATGAACAAGATTCCTATACTGCAGACTTTAAACTGAATACTGCCGTCTCTTATGCCGGAGGTCTCTTTGGTATCTCGCGTCCCATAACAGACTCATTCGTTCTTGTAGCACCCAAACAGCAGATCGATGGATATATACTCGGCATAAACCGATCAGGTAACGGATTCAAGGCAAGAACAGATGAGTTAGGTGCCGGTGTCATCACTGACCTTTCCTCATTTGCACCGCACACCATTACCCTTGAAGCAATAGAACTACCAGTTGGTCTTGAGATGGGTGCTGATAAGTACACATTCAAACCGACGTACCACCAAGGAGGTGTCATCAAGTTAGGTGTAGACTCGAACATTACTGTCATTGGTCACATATTCTTCTCTGACGGTTCCCCGGCTGCCCTGTATTCAGGTGAAGTGAAGAAAAAGAACCAAGAATCTACAGATGATATGGAACCTGATTACTTTTTTACCTATACAGATGGTATGTATGAGCTATATGGTTTGAATTCCGGTGAGTATTGTATTACTCTATATATGGGTGATGGGATATTCTTGGACTTGACTATCCCGGAAGGGTTGAAAGGGGAATTATATGCCAAAGATCTTATTATACCGGTAAAATATAAAGAATTCTAGAAAACAGAGGATAACATGAAAAGACATGTGTTTAATAGAAATAGTATAAGGGCTCTTATAGTGATATCGTTCATCCTGTTTATCCCCAATTCGCTATTTGCTCTGGGAATTTTAGAAAATTTAGAAGATAACGTAGAAATAAGGAATTATCCCAATCCGATGACTGGTCTTACCTATGACCTATATAACACGACTCAAGGCTCTGATACTATCATGGTACAAAGAGAGCTCAGTTACTCTTCTTCATCCCATCATTCCCCTCCTTCCCATGATTTTCTTAAGAAAGATCTTAGTCTTACCTTCTCCAGCGGAAACAGCGGCTCGGTGAATAACAGATACCTAGTGAAAACAGGCGGTACAGATAAGCTGTATTACAATATCTATGACAACTTCACTGATTATCATATTCTTAAAGATCATGCTCATTATTCAGGCCCTGATGATGTATTGGTATATAATTTCAAGAAGATCAGAGTAAAGAACGGAAAATCCAAGACCCAGGAAAAGACACAATCTTTTTATATTGAGATCTTAGACGGACAATATGTACCCTCCGGCTCATATTCTGATACCATTAAAATAGATATCTATGATGAAGCAGGAATACTGGCTTTACTTGAAGCACCTATAGATTCAAAAACCATGACAATAACTGTTGAAGTAAGTGATACGCTGGGACTTTGCATTGTTGATGTCGGAGGGGCATACGACCCAGACTCTACTACGCCTTATGCAATGGACTTCGGTACCCTGGAAGAGGGTAAGAGCATTTCTGCACAGGCAGTCGCTCTTGCAAATACCCGATATACTATCTCTGTATCTTCAACGAATGGCGGTAAGATGAAACATGAATCTGTGGATGAGTATGTACCCTATACTCTCTTCTTCAATGGGGACCCTATCACAATAGGGACAACAGCTACCCAATTGATCGTGAACGCTCCTCCCTCGTCTATTTCAGGTACTGCTCACGATCTAACCGTGACTATCGGCACACTCTCATGGCTCCCGAGTGGTGACTATGCTGACAATCTCATCTTTGAGATCACCTCTAATTGACTTCTCTCATGTAC
>CAYYPJ010000269.1:0-3194 GCA_964473495.1 uncultured Spirochaetales bacterium | reverse complement strand
TCTTTGCATCCCTTGAACTCACCGTGAAGGTCGTCAATGAGTATACGCATGCGGGTTTTTTTATCCATGCACAGAAGAACGGCGCAAAATCGCCTCTCTCTGTGCAGAAGTCTTCAACGGAAGAAGGAGCACTGAAATCTTCAAAGCCTACGGACACTGGCTGCCCTACATAACTGAAGTGTTTCTCCCCATCTGTGATTCGGAGACCGGGGACTTTCGGCACTTGCCATTTCCAGGATCTCTGATGGACCAGCCCTATATGAGCATGCAGGTACTGAAACTCATACAGCTGAATTACCGGAAACATCTGCATGACAAGATCAAGAAACTCAATCACAACTAGACACTTTTAGCCTACTGTAGGGGGGCTCATATTTTCGGAAGAGGGAGAAAAGCCTATGGCAGCACAAGCAAAAGTCATCATCAAAGGCCAGAACAACATTGGTCCAGCAGTCAAAGCTGCCGCTGGGGATTTGCGTAGCCTGAAAGGGGCGGCTGATAAACTCGGTGGAGCCTTAAAGATCGCATTATCAGTAACCGCCATTATTGCATCAGTGAAGATGCTCGGTGACGCAGTTGCCGGATGTTTCAATGATTTCTCCGCTGCCGAGCGTTCCTACAAACAACTGGCTCTTGCATTAGGAGATGGGGAGGCTTATGGGAAAGTCACCGCTCTTATCGAGGATTTAAGCACCCAGACGCTCTCAAGTAAGGGCGATATTGAGTCAATGGTTGCGGAACTTGCGGCTCTCGGCAAAAGCTCTGATGAGATTGACTCAATCTCTTCTGCAGCCGTATATCTCTCAAATGTAACGGGTAAAGATCTCAACTCTTCCATGACCACGCTCCTAAACACCTATACCGGGACGACTACCCAGTTAAATCGACTGGGCATTGACTTAGGGGACGTTACGAAAGAGGAGTTAGCTCATGGGGCTGCTGTAGATGTAGTAATCGGAAAGCTCGGTGACTACTCTCAGATGATGGCAGAAGATGACACCCAGCAGCACCTCACGAATATGCAGAATACCTGGGGGGATATCAAACAGCAGATTGGTGGAATCATCGACTATAATTTCGGCCCATGGCTCGGCAAACTTGATACGGCGTTTGCAGGTATTAAAACGAACCTCGTAAACATCATCAATTATGTGGGAGCGGTCATCAAACACTTCCCTGAAGCGTTCAAATTATCACTGACGACCGTATGGAAAATGGTAAAAAGAACCTTCGAATGGGATTCGATTAAGCTCACCATCATCACTGCCGTGCAGAACATTGGAATTGTTACCACTGCGATGCTGGGAGCCGTGTTCAACACGATTCCACAGATGCTCACGTCTATTATCTCAGGCATCATTAACTGGATCGCCTACATTGGACTCAACCTAGAAAGCACCATCCTGGGTGCGATCGGAAACACGATCAACAAGGCAGGAGAGAAGATCCATGGAACCTGGGCGGGGAAACTCTTTGGTATAGGTGATAAGCTTGCAACCCTTGATATTGGAGCGGCTGACTCGGAAAGGAAAGCTGATCAGTACAAACAACAGGCTGATCAGTCCTTTGAGGACCTGGGACCATTACTCACCAGTGCAGTCACTGATGCGGTGAGTATGGCACAGACGATAACCACAAACACTGCTGGGATGGTCCAGTCAATCTATGGAGATATAGCAACAGACTTCAAGACAGCCTTAGATGACATTGTCGCACCAGAGCTTGCTGCCATCGCACAGAAAGCCGATGCTGCAAACCAAACAAAGATTCTCAAGCAGATTGCCACGAGTAGTGAGCACACGGACACCTCATCAGAGACCACTGCAAAGAACACGAAGAAAACTGATACGCGAATGGGAGACCAAGTAGCATCGATGCTCACTGATAGATTAACGAGTCTCCTGTCGGGATTGGTCGGAGGGGTAACTGGTCCCATATTCAGCATGATTGCAGACGAGCTCATTGGTGGTGTAGGAGAGATCATCTCCACTCTACAGCCGGTCATAGACATATTATTCAACACACTCTCACCCTTAGGGATTCTCCTTACCATACTTGAAGGGTTTGTTTCTGTCATGGCACCGGCATTGACGGCAGTATTCAAACCGTTAGTTGATACCTTCCTATGGATTGGTCAGACTCTTGCAGAATTATTCTTACCGCTCTTGGATTCGATCCATACCGCGTTTGCCTTAGTGGCCAATATCTTGATAGCAGTGCTTTCACCGATATTGCAATCACTGCAGCCGATCTTTCTGGCGCTATCAGGGGTATTGGAGGCACTCTCACCGATATTGATCCTCGTAGCAAAGGCCTTCACTATCCTCATGAGTCCGGTTCAGTTTGTGGCGGATCTGTTGAGCTGGCTAGGTTCACAGATCCAATACTTGGGAAATATCATCGCGATTACAGCATATAACCTTCTTCACCCATTTAAAAAGAAAAGCCATGGAGCAGGTCCAGGAGCCTTTTCCAGTGATGCCTTCTCAGGCCTCTCTGATCGCTTATCGAACATTGACCGGATTGCAGACAATGGGAGTGTGGTAAGTGATTCAGTAGCAACTTCAACCGCGGTCAGTGGAGCCGTGTATCAAGGAGCAACACAGATCACTATTACTATCTACCAGCAGGCTCCGGTAGTAGGGAATGGCGGGATGAGAGCCTTCGCACAGATGATCAGAAATGAGTTTGATCAGTTAAATTACTATGGAGTTACCGGATAAATGGCAAAAATAGATCATCCATCACTCACCCTTACCTTTCTTGGGCAGGACCTTGAAATAGGACATCCCACAGTTCAGACGGTGCTGCAGGAGGATATCATCTATCGCTCGATAACCTTTCGCTACCAGCTATTAAATGGCCTCAAAAGTTCATCGAACCAGGTCTCCCTCCAGCTAGAGAAAGACTGCACAAGTATTGAAGATATCATCGCAACCGATGGAGATATTCTCATCGTACTCGTTGATGGGGCATCTCCACTATTTACCGGATATCTTTCAACAAACTACAGCTGGACGGTAACTGAAACCGGAAAACAGGCGATAGAGATCACCCTCGAGGATGTGGGAACCAGGCTTCTGGGGAAAGCATTCATCTCAAGTGGCCAGCATCTATTTCATTGCAGTGCATCGTCAGCTCTAGAGGCGATATGTGCATCAGCGGGTATTGCTGTATCGGATGAATGTATAATC
>CAYYPJ010000268.1:0-3203 GCA_964473495.1 uncultured Spirochaetales bacterium | reverse complement strand
TCTTAAGCTTGATTGTCACTATTCTGATACCTAAACCATAGCTGTCTAGAATATCCTGGATTTGCTGTTGTGAACTTACCTCAATATTAGTACGAGAGGAACCCAAGACCGAGAGAATAGGGAGATCTCCGATTTTCTCATTTAGTACAGATTGACTGATATCACGGATGGTAGCAGACTTATCCTTAAGATTGAAGAGCCATGCATACGGATCTTTAATCTTATATTGGATGACCCACTCGACATCAATGATATTCAAGTCTCCAGTCAACATGATTGATTCTTCCGGATAGTCTTTCGTATCGAAAATCGTGTTTATCCCAGATTTTTCCGTACGATATCCGAAACTCATGGTCTGTATAACCTGTGTTGGTACATTCAAATTCTTTTCGATGCCTAATGGCCATTTGTACTGCAACCCCGGACCTACGATACGATTAAAACGACCGAATCTAAGTACGACACTCTGTTCGGTCTGATCAACGACAAAAAAAGAACTTAAAACAATTACAATAATAACTATTGCAACAATAATTAAGACAAGTATTTTGGGTTGGATAGTAATCTTCTTCGCTGTCGGAGTGGTGTTACGTTCAAGCATAACTCCTCCTGTTAAAATAATCTCAATCTAATTGTACTGTTACCTAGGACCAGAGTCAAGCTGATAACAAAAATCTTCCATATATCGAGAAGGAAGGCTGATGATATAGCATAAATAAACCATATGGGGTACTATTAGGCCATTCAATATATGCATTGGTATACGATACAGACGATTATGGAGTTGTGGTGTTTTTAAAGAGTATTGAACTATTTGGATTCAAATCATTTGCTGAACGTAGTAAGCTGGAATTCTCAAACGGGATCACAGCCCTGCTGGGTCCTAACGGCTGTGGTAAAAGTAATATTGTCGATGGTATGAAATGGGTCTTAGGGGAACAATCCATGAAAACCCTGAGAGCAGATAGAATGATTGATGTCATATTCAACGGCACTGAATCACGTAAAAAGCTGAATGTAGCTGAAGTTATATTGGTTATTTCGAATGAAGCTGGATATTTACCAATGGATGTCTCCGAAATAGCAATAAAACGACGAGTGTATCGTTCTGGAGAGAGCGAATACTTCATAAACAATACACCCGTCAGGCTCAAAGAAGTAAAAGAACTCTTCTTTGATACGGGTATTGGGAAAAGTGCATATTCTATTCTGGAACAGGGAAAGATAGACCAGATCCTTTCGCAAAAACCTGAAGATCGCCGCTACATCTTTGAAGAGGCTGCAGGGATTACTCGATACAAACAGAAGAGTCTTGAAGCAGAGCGTAAACTGGCTAAGACCGAAATGAATATTCGTCAGGTGCAGGCGATCCTGAAAGAGGTGAAACATACTTACGATACAAGGAAGATCCAAGCAGAGAAGGCTGAGAAACATAAACAACTGCAGAGTCAGATCTTCACGTTGGAAGTAGACTTGCAACTTTCCAGGGTTCATGACCTGACCGAAAGAAGACTGAAGAAAGTCTCTCTGCTGCAGAGTGCTGTGGAAGAATACAGTACACTGCAGCAAGATATAAAAGAAATCAATACACAGCTGGAATCATTCATTGATCGTGTGAATGATCTTTCCAATAAACGAATTGATATCCAGAACAGATTGCACAGGATCGATGAGTCCAAGAACAGCAAAAAGAATCAGATAGATATCTTCTACGATAGAGTCGGCGATTTTGACACTGCCATTATTGATCTTACCAGTCGTTGTGAACGTATAAAACAGCGTATGCAGCGTGATACGGATGATATCAGCGAGAAGAGTAAGAAACAGCTGGAGATTCGTGACGAGTTAGAGAATATCAAGACAGATATCACAACTTTTGAGGAGACAATAGAAACTGCTGAGGACCGTATATCGAGAAATGCAAGAGATGGCGAGAAGCTGACTGATCAGATACGGTTGCGAGAACAAGAACAACTCCAGTTGCGAAGAGATCTTCAGGAGATCACTGAACATATGGTAACTGAGCTGGATGCAGGGTTGAGTGATTCCGGTTATTCACTCCGTGATCGGAGATATATTGAAGAACAGATCAATGAGATCATCAATAAAATGAAGATCATTATTCGTGAGCGTCTTGATATCTTCGAAGATCTTAAGAATCTCACAGGTTCACGTTCAAGAAAAGATGCAGATATCCTTGATCATACGACTACTGATATAACACGGATAAAGATTCTTCTTGAGGAGCTCACTGAGCTTTCTGAGACCTATAAGAGCAAGATCCCCACTTTCATTGATGATTTTCTCTCTCCCAAAGGTATCCTGACGAAAAAAAGGAAGATTGATGAGAGTATTGAGAAGAATTATCTTGAGATTCAAGATCATAAGGACCAGAAAGATAAACTGGAGAACGAGAATACATCATTGACAAGGAAGTTACAGAACTATCGAGAGACTTTAGGACACCTTCGATTGACTGAGGTGGATCTAAAAGGAAGATTAAAAAATACAGAAGATGTTCTGCAGGCATTATATCGATCAATAAGTGAGCAGGAGTTTGCCTTTGAGGATGCACAGAAGGATCTTCAGGCGGCAACCCGGCGAATGGCGGAGACCAAAGAACGCATCAGCACACTTCAGAAGGATTCCGAGGAGATCGGACATGAAGAGGAAGATCTTAGTGAACATATCATATCGATCAAACAAGAAATAGAGCAAAACCAGGATGAAGTTGCACAGAAACGTAAGGGTTTGAGCGTTAAACAAGAACTTATGTTGAATGTATCACAACGTATTGAGCGTGCAAAAGCTGAGATCGATGCAATAAATAGTGAAATTGCCTATACCTATACGACGTTTGAAGAGAACTATTCCAAGAGTCTGAAAGAGTATGATTACCGGATGTCTGAGGTGACGGAGGGCCAGGAGGTCTTCAGATCACGGTTAAAACGGTTGAAGCAGGAGATGATAGGTTTAGGATATATCAACTACATGGCAACCGAAGAGTTTGCAGCAGTAAAAGAACGGTATGAGTTTCTTAGAAAACAACTCACAGATCTAGAGACAGCAAAAAATGATCTCAATATCATTACTCAGGAGATACGAACACGATCTGAGATTATGTTTGAGGAGTGCTATCACAAGATAAAACGAAATTTTCACATGATGTTTCGTAGGTTGTTTGGAGGGGGACATGCTGAAAT
>CAYYPJ010000267.1:0-3222 GCA_964473495.1 uncultured Spirochaetales bacterium | reverse complement strand
GATGATAAAGATCGACCCCTATTTGAATGTTGATGCGGGTACGATGAGTCCTTACCAGCACGGAGAAGTCTATGTGACTGATGATGGTACCGAAACCGACCTGGATTTAGGCAGCTATGCCAGATTCACTCGGGCGAAAGTAGGGAAAGAGAATTCCATTACTACTGGTCAGATTTATCAAGCAGTAATCAAGAAAGAACGTGAAGGACGTTATCTTGGAAGAACTGTACAGATCATTCCGCACATCACAGACGAGATTAAAAGAAGAATCACAATAGTCGGGAAACAACCCGGCATTGATGTCACGCTGATAGAGATCGGCGGGACCGTCGGAGACTATGAGTCTATCCCGTTTCTGGAGGCTGCACGTCAAATGGGCAGCGATCTTGGATCCGAGAATGTCCTATATGTTCACCTGACACTTGTTCCGGAAGTCGGAGGAGGAGAACTGAAGACCAAACCAACACAGCACTCAGTCAAAGAGCTGCGTGAATTGGGAATTCAACCTGATATCCTTATCTGCAGAGCTCCTGTGATGCTCCCCAACGATATGATCCATAAGATCTCCTCATTCACTAATGTCACAAGGGATGCCGTGATTGTCGGGTATGATCTAAAAGATACTATCTACGAATTACCCCTCGTTTATCGCAAGCAGCGTGTAGATGATATCGTCATCGAGAAACTCAAATTACATGCAAGAGAACCGGATCTTACCAGATGGGCAGAGATGGTCAACATCTGCAAACATGCAGAGAAGCATGTCCGTATCGGTATCGTCGGGAAATACATCTATTTACCGGACTCCTACAAATCCATCTGTGAGGCTCTATCCCATGGAGGAATAGCAAATCATGCACAGGTAGAGCTGGTCAAGATCGATTCTGAGGCACTTGAGAACGTCTCAAAGAAAGAAGTAGCTGCCAAGCTATCCAGCGTAGACGGTATTCTTGTACCTGGAGGATTCGGTACAAGAGGTATGCTTGGCATGATAATGGTTGCACAGTATGCAAGAAAGAACAAGATCCCCTATTTCGGTATCTGTCTCGGTATGCAGATCCTTGTAATCGAGTATGCACGTGATGTACTGAAACTTGCTGACGCAGACAGTACAGAGTTCAGACCGGAGACGCTCAACCCTGTTATCAGCCTCCTTGAAGAACAGCTTGATATCACAGAGATGGGAGGGACCATGAGACTTGGGAAAAGCGAATCCCATCTGATTCCTAACACTAAAATATATGCAAGCTACAATAATGAGATCATATTTGAGCGTCATAGACACCGATATGAGTTCAACAACAGTTATAGAAAATCACTAAGTGAAGCAGGATTGATCCTCAGTGGTTATACTCCTGAAGGAGAACTTGTCGAGTCAGTTGAATGGTCTGATCACCCGTGGGGTGTGGGTGTGCAGTTTCATCCGGAATTCAAATCCACACCAATCGATCCGCATCCATTGTTTGCAAGCTTTATCAAGGCAAGCATCGATAATGCTTCGAACACGTAGAGACGACAGCAGTAAATCATTTGGCAGAGGGATAGCATCTCACACCTCTGTCGTCCCGTTTGTTATTCTTATCCTTACTTCTCTGCTGCTTATCAGTGGATGTTCTTTCAATTATCAGCAGCAGAAGAGTGAAACAGAAACAGATAGACCTGATTTCATCCTTTATAACACCGCGTATACCGTTTCAAGAGCCTACAGTTCCCCCTTATCATTCACTGCCCAGACGGCACTTTTCTACCGTGATAGAGAAATAGTGATCCTGCATGATGTAGAATTCTTTCAGCATGACGATACAGGTTCACTTATAACTGAAGGAAGTTGTGATACCTGTACAATCAATACAGACACCAATGATATAGAACTCCTTGGGAACATTACAGTACTCTCATCTCATGAAAAGACAACCATCACTGCAGATGAACTCTTTTGGGAAGATGACGACTCTATGCTGACAAGCTCTTCTGAATCACCGGTCACTGTTCTCTATGAGGATGGTTCAGAAATATCGGGAACCGGATTTCGTGCAGATCTCACTCGTCGATCAATCGAATTCTCAGAGCCTACTGAGGGGGTTGTACATTATAATTAAGAAAAACCATAGAATCCCGTGGATCATGCTCATATGTATCATTACAGCCCTCCCCCCACTTATTTCGAAAGAACAGACTCTTTCCACTGGGACTATCAAATTCTCAAGCGACTACACAAAAGCCAGCATGATTGATGATCAGAAATCTCTGCTATTGTCAGGGGATGCCTGGATCATAACCAACTCTACGACCATACAAGCAGATTCTATCAAGATCTCCGGTAAGGATTCTCGCAACATAAGCTGTGAAGGTTCTGTCTCCATCGATGATTCTCAGCAGGGAATCTCATTGACCTCAAACAAACTCACGTATGATCGTAAACTCTCCCTGCTGCGAATCGACGGCTGGGCAGAGATGGAAGATAAAAATCACGGAATCATCGCAAAAGGAGCATATCTTGAGAACTCGCAGCAGACAGGAATCACGCTTATTCAAATCAGTGTCAGGATATTCAAAGACACCGATGACGGACCTATGGTATGCCTAACCGATTCGGCTCTCTACGACAGCAATACCCAGCATCTTGAAATGACTGGCAACTCAGTCGTATACTGGAAGAACAGTATCTACAAAGCTTCCCGGATCTCGATAGATCTTGAACATAATGAGATCACGCTGGAAGGCAAGGTCAAAGGGACCATACATGAGTAAACTACCACAACAACCTAAACAGCTTCGTGTCGAAGGATTGAGAAAACTCTTTGGAAAGACGATAGCTGTAGCTGATGTCTCTTTCAGTATGTATTCTGGTGAGATTGTCGGTCTCCTTGGTCCAAACGGTGCGGGGAAGACTACCATCTTCTATATGATCGTCGGATTCATTCGGGCAACTCAGGGAAATATATTTCTCGATAATGAGGATATATCACACATGCCTATGTATCAGCGAGCCCGTAAGGGAATCTCCTACCTCTCACAAGAACCCTCTATCTTCAGAAAACTCACAGTGGAGAAGAACATATGGGCGATCCTTGAGACACGAAGAGACCTGACGAAATCTCAGAAAAACACATATCTTGAAGAACTGCTTGTTAGCTTCGGTATTGACACGATAAGAAAACAACCGGCATATACGTTGTCGGGAGGAGAACGACGAAGGACAGAGATCGCACGGAATCTTGC
>CAYYPJ010000266.1:0-3232 GCA_964473495.1 uncultured Spirochaetales bacterium | reverse complement strand
ATTCTCAATCGTCTCATCAGGATTTACTTTCAACCCATACTTTTTTGAGATAGTTGAGACTTGTTTCCTGGCCTTTTTGTAATCTATCATGCCGCCCCTTCCGGGTTCAGCACCAAGAATGATATTTTCAGTGACTGTCAAGGTGTCTACCAGCATAAAATGCTGGTGAACCATTCCCAGTCCTTTAGCAATAGCCTCCTTGGGAGAGGAGAATTCTACCTCCTTCCCCTTGAGAATGATCTGTCCGGCTGTTGGTTTATACAACCCATACAGCATATTCATCAGTGTCGATTTACCTGCACCATTTTCTCCAAGCAATGCCAATATCTCTCCTTCATACAGGGATATATTGATATCATCGTTTGCTAGTACTCTGGGAAATTGTTTTGAGATATGGCGTGTCTCAAGTACGATTCTTCGGTCTTTCCTTAAATTCATACACGTTCCTTTCTTTGGAGTCCTGTTAAGATCTTTAACAAAAAAAGTAAGCTTTACAAGATATACATGAATCCATTATTATAGGATGTCTACAAAAACACAAGAAATATTTCCATAATCACCATAATAATAACTAGATACTATTATGTTCATTCGATCACTTTCGCGATCAGCGCTCTGCGTTCAGGCGGTTTGGTACCGATATGGACTGCCTGGAGAAATCGTCTCATTGCTGACGGTGCATATGTTCTGTCATTTATATGGAATTCTGCCAAAACCTCTCCCTTGTCTACATGATCACCAATCCGTTTCTTCAGCAGACACCCCACTGCAGGATCGATCGAATCATTCTTCTTCTCTCGTCCTGCTCCGATCATCACGGTCGACATGCCAATCTCATCACTGTCCATAGCGACTATATATCCACTCGATAAGGCTGTGACCGGTATGATAGTATCCGCCTGAGGTAATCGAGAAGTATCCCTGCATACTGACGGGTCTCCCCCGTGAAGCTGAATAATCTCTTCAAGTTTATCCAGAGCCTTTCCATTATCAATGACGTTCTTCAAGTGCTGTAGTGCGGTCTCCCGATCATCAAGCACCTCACCCATGATCAGTATCCTTGCAGATAGTTCCATGATCAAATCTTTCAAATCACCGTTGCACTCTCCACGAAGGATCTCTATCGCCTCTATGACCTCTAGAGCATTACCGACGGCATTCCCCAGCGGCTGGTTCATATCAGTCACCATAGCCATAGCAGGACGGCCGGCATGCTTGCCGATATCCACCATAACACGTGCCAACTTGATTGCGCCTTCAAGCGTCTGCATAAAAGCTCCAGTTCCCCATTTGACATCAAGAAGGATCTTATCACTCCCTGAAGCCAGCTTTTTACTCATGATGCTTGAAGCTATCAGCGGCATCGAGTCAACAGTAGAGGTGACATCACGCAATGCATAGAGCTTTTTATCAGCAGGGACTAGATTAGCCGTCTGCCCAATGATTGATGCCCCGCAGGTATTGACAATATGAGCAAAGCCCTTCATATCCTGGTTCACATTATATCCCGGGATCGCTTCCAGTTTATCTAGTGTTCCTCCGCTGTGCATTAATCCTCTTCCCGACATCTTTGCAACTTTACCACCGCAAGCAGCAACTAACGGAGCAATGGCTATCGTTGTGGTATCAGCAACCCCTCCTGAACTATGCTTGTCAACTTTGATCCCTGGTATAGCAGATAGATCAATCTGATCTCCAGATCGCGCCATAGCTAATGTCAATTCTCCAGTCTCTTCTCTGGTCATGCCGTTAAACCATATAGCCATGCAAAGTGCCGACGCCTGATAATCAGGGATCTCACCTGATGAATACCCCTGAACAAAATAATCAATCTCCTGTGACGTCAATACAGCATGCTGCTGCTTCTTCCGTATCACATCCGGGATTCTCATTATACACCTCCTGTTTTGGCTTCTTAATACAACCCTTTAAGTAGAGGTTGATCAAGATTTACTGGTCTTCGATTATCCTGAAGTGTCTTCTTCATATACTCTCTATCAAGATCAAGCTCTTCTGTCAGACGTATGAGCAGTTCCTCAGTGATCAGATTCTGCTCTGCATAAAGATAGATCAAGGCCTTCTCGGCAATACAGGAGGGGAGCAGAGCGTTCATGCAGATATGTTCTCCTCCCTGGGTGTTACTATATCTATCACTCATATAGTGATAGAGTAAAGAAGAATCAATGTTAAATTTGATATTGTACAGCTCTTGTTTGAGCGGTGGATAGTCCCCTCCCGAAGCACGTTCCCCAAGGGGTTTCAACGTAAAGAATGTATACTCTTTTGCTGGAAGGTAATGGTGAATATCACACCGTGTACAATAATTCGGCTGTAAGGGATCCTCTTTCTTGGCATCTCCGCCGACAATGATCAAAGGGTCAAAATAGAGGGCAGGACACTCTTTCCCATTCACAGTATAGTATCGATAGGTATAAAAAGAGTCTTTTAAGCATTCATCATGTTCACAGTAAGCGGTAAGAGGAATGACATCAGTAGCGGTATCAAGCATAAGTCTTGCAGTAGAATTAAATATATCCCTTCTGAAATTCAATATCAATGTAGGGAAGATAAACAACAACCCTCGTGCAACCGAGTGGTTTCGCACGACATATGCAAGTCGTTCATCATAGAATGACGCTTCATCAATGATCCATGTCCCTATATCTAAATTCTCTTGAATAGCCTGTTCCAGGTCGAACGAATCTTTGATCCGTACAATATTCTTTCCACATCGTACATATCCTCCGCGATAAGCAAGAGCATCATCCGGATACTCTTCAAATCGCGAATCATGTAAAGAGCGTACAAACATGACCTTTCTTCGATCGACTCCGTCTGTCGCCGTCAAAGCCATAATCTTGTCACTCTTCGAAAGGGCTACCTTTGCATCACGCCATACTCTAGCCGAGAACTCAGTCTTACCGGACCCCATAGGACCTATGACAAGAACCCTCTTTGATGGTTTTGTGAAGTCAAAATGCGTGAAGGTCTGATGAATCTCTACTGATGGAAATCCAAGACTCTTTAAGAAACTATTCGTATTTATGCTATTATCAGTATTTTGCATAGTTAGATAGTACCTTATTTTTTTTATTCTTTTTTCCATCTCATACAGAAAATGGAAGAGTGATACTGTATCATATAATAGTAATGTATGCAATTTAAAAGGCCCAAAGATACGACAAACGCATGAAAAGAGAATTGACAGGAGAAGAAATCTATGAGCGAGAAA
>CAYYPJ010000265.1:0-3254 GCA_964473495.1 uncultured Spirochaetales bacterium | reverse complement strand
CCATTGAGGCCTCCGTTTCGTATTTTTCCTATTTACATACTATTATAACAGATAAATTAATGATGTGATTTAAATTGTTTTTTTGAATCCAATATAATAGTAACTGGCCCGTCATTTATATAATCAATCAACATATGTGCTCCAAAAACACCTGTCTCTACAGGTATTTTATATGTTCTTACCAATAAGTCTGCAATTTCTCTATACATAGTATTCGCTCTATCTGGAGACATAGCACTATTGAATGAAGGGCGGTTCCCTTTTCTGGTATTTGCACAGAGAGTAAACTGGCTAATAAGAAGGATCCCTCCAGCTGTATCAATAACTGAATTATTCATTTGACCTTGTTCATCAGCAAATATGCGAAGATTAGCGATCTTTCTAGCAATGTATATCTCATCTTTTTCTGAATCATCCTCATGTACACCAAGATACACTACTAATCCATGACCAATAGAGCTCTGCAGCGAATCATTGACTAAAACAGATGCGTGAGTGACTCTCTGTACAATAGCTATCATCTTATCGCCTTACGCTTTTTTAAGACTTTCTACGAATGAAGCTTTGTTAACTGTTGAGAAGAATGCACTACCTGCGACTACAACGTCTACACCGGCATCCTTTACCATTTTGATTGTCTTTGTGTTAACTCCTCCATCAACTGATAACAAATAGGTATATTGCTCATGGGCATCTCTCAATGCAGCTAACTTTTTGACTTTCTCCACACATCTCTCTATTAATCTTTGCCCGCTATACCCTGGATTTACCGTCATAATCAGAATAATGTCAACATCTGCGAGTAACTCTTCTATCATGCATATGGGGGTAGAAGGGATTATTGAGATCCCGACCAGCTTACCAGTCTGTTTGATCTGCTGAATGACTCTATGAGCATGTGTAGTTGCCTCGACATGAAAGGTTATATAGTCTGAACCGGCTTCAGCAAATGATTCTATATGTGTTTCCGGGTGTTCAACCATAAGATGTGTATCAAAGATGAGGTTCGATTGTCTACGTATATCCTGAATGAACTTGTGTCCAAATGTAATATCTGGCACAAAATCTCCGTCCATCACATCAAGATGTACCCATTGAGCTCCAGAAGAAGCAATATCCTGTAAGGCATCACTGATTCTTGAGAAATCTGCTGAAAGCACTGAAGGTGCTACTATTAATTCTTTTCTATTCATAATACTTTTTATATATCAAAAATAGTGATTATACGCAATCATATTTCAATTTGAAATATAAAAACACTTAAAATTATTGAAAGAATATTGGTTTTACGATATTCTATAGTAAGATGGTTTGGGCAATATTGATTGATCTTTTTCATATACATATGTTAGTGTGTATATAATCAATGTAACAGAGTCGTGGATAGTCTTATCTACATGGTTCTCTCTATTCCTGGTCTATGTCATCTTTTTGTAGGAATCTGAATGGATTTATAACTATGAAAAAGAGTAAAATGCAATGAGTATATATATTTGGAGAAGTTAGAATGATTGAGAAGATTCAAGAATTATTACATGAAGAGAAATGGACTAGAGCTACAATAAACAGCTATACCATCCATAATTTTAGTGAACTGGATAGCATTATAGAGCAGATTGATGAAGATGATCTTCTCGATATCAAAGACATGTGTGATGAACATATTGCTCATACAAAGACAAGTATCATAGCTCTTTACATTTCTGGTGTCATATCATTGAAGAAACATTTTATTGATGATTCAAACGTCATCCAACTGATTAATCTTTTTTATGATAATCGTAAATGGAATATCGTGGAATCTCTTTGCACTAAGATATTGGAATACGGTGAGAATAAGATAGCATTGAGAACATTGGCTGAATGTTATGAGAATCAGGGGAAAGAGGAAGAAAAATTTGCTATCTGGGAGCGATTGATAAAGATTGATTATGAAGAGACAGATATCTTACTAATCCTTGCAGAAAAAAATGAAAAAGAAGGTAATCTTGACATAGCGATTGATTACTATAAAAAGTGTATGCATCGTTTTATCAATAAACGGAACTTTACTCAGATAAAAGAGATATGGGCGAAGTTCCTCGAATATATCCCGGAAGAATATGACTATTTATTGAATATCAATAATAGAATACAAAAAAGTATTAATAAAGAACGATCTGCACAGCTGCTCAATGACCTTTTTACCTATTATAACAAAGAACAGAATTGGGATAGATGCATAGAGATCTTGAAAATCATTTTGTCGTATCAGCCCAATAATGCCGTTGCAAGGGCAAGTATCATAGCTTGTTATAAAGAAAAGTATAAAGATCATAGTAAACTCTCCTCGTATATAGAGAAATCTAATCTTACCCAATCCTATCGTGATATTAATACTGCTATTGAAGAGTTTGAGAAACATATCTCTTTTGATGAGGGGACATTCGTCTATCACAAGACCTGGGGTATAGGAAGGATAAAATATCTAAAGAAAGAATCCTTGATCATTGATTTTGCTGCTAAAAGAGACCATCCAATGTCCTTGAAGATGGCAATTAATGCTCTGACTGTTCTGCCAAAGAATCATATCTGGGTTATTAAGAGTGTGTTTCCAAAGGACAGGCTTAAAGAGAAGATCAAAAAAGATATCCCATGGGCTTTAAGAACGATCATACTAAGTTATAATAATTCATTAAGTTTCAAAAAGATAAAAGCTGAACTAGTACCGTCAATTCTCACAAATAATGAGTGGTTATCCTGGCATAATAATGCAAAGAAAATACTTAAAACAGATCCTTTGTTCAGTATTGATCCTGATTCATCCAGTTCATCTGATGAATATATGGTGAGATCCACGCCAATAACTTATGATGAGAAGACACTTAATATTTTTAAGAGTGAAAAGAACATATATCAAAAGATAAAGATCGTTAAGGAATTTCTTGAAAACAGTGATCCGGAATCTGACTACTTTGCCGAGATCTTCTCATATTTCACAGGGATCCTTAATGGTTTCTCTACCACAAATGATACAGTCGTTTCCTGCTACTTATTTGTTATGAAGCTGATGAAACAATATCCTTTCCTTAATCAGAAATTGGATATAACATTTGTGGATCTCTATAATGATGTTGAACATGTCGATCAGCTGTTCAATGCTATTAATGATAATGAACTGAAGAGATCATTTCTCGATTATGTGAAGAATAATTTTGATACTTGGGCAGATATATATAAGGATCTTTTTAGATATTATCCATCTGCATATATCC
>CAYYPJ010000264.1:0-3290 GCA_964473495.1 uncultured Spirochaetales bacterium | reverse complement strand
TGATAAAATGAGAGAACAATCTGCAAGAAATATCAGAAGAGCACAAAGGAAATTAATCACAACTCTTATCAGCAATTTCACTTTTTGGGATAGGGTGAAATTTGTATTTTCCGGGAATTACTACAAACCCCTGCAAAGGTCTTATAATCATTTGAACGATCTGAAACAAACCAGGAAATATGCGCACAGAGCGAATAAGACAATCAAAACGAACTGACCGCAAGCTATTGACTTAGTTTTACAGGGATGCATCATCACCCCAATAAGATAGGGGTGACAATGAAGAACAAAGTTGACAGAAAGCATTTCTATTGTCGTCAGTGTAAAAAATACTGGCGCACAGAAGACTTTCGACAGATTGAAGGCACCGATGCTGAAAAGGATGGTGACTTCATCTATGAAAGCAAGTGCCCGCTTTGTAAAGAATACGCCCGGAATGTATCACACTATTATGCACAACTGGAAAAGATGTGGGCAAATGCTACCGGGCCGCGTACTGCAGAGGGCAAAGCCCGGGTAGCAATGAATGGCTTCAAGCATGGGCTTACCTGCAAGAAACCGCATATGCTGGCCCCCGGGAAATTCGGTGCATATGATTGTTGCCGTGACTGTCCCGATATGGACGATTCTGAAAAACAATTGATAGAAAGTGGCGAGCTTGAAACAATTGAGTTTTCACAACGTCCGAAATGTCCGCATCGATGGTGTCCCTATTTCCTGGACACCTTTTTACGTTTTGCTGCTGCCGTACAAAATGGTGACAAAGAAGCGCTCAATATACTTGCTGCCGAAGCGCAGACCAAAACCTACATAGTTCTCAATCGTATGTACGATGCTATTGCCAAATACGGTGTGCTTGTAGAAGAGATTGGCCTCGGCGGTATAGTGAAATACAAACGAAATCCTACCATTGATAGACTTCCAGATTTAATTTCCATCCTTGGATTTTCCAGCGATCAACAGCAGACCAATCCCAAAGCAGACAATGCAGAGACTCCGGGAGAAGATGGCGGTACGCTGGAAAAGGTAAACGCCAGCGATTTTATAGGTACATTGATTACCGGATTCAAAAAAGCCGTAAGTGGAATAGATTACAGCAAACTTCATAATAAAGACGAGCAGGATGCATCAGGCATAGGCATTCCTGAACCACCGGCTCCGGAAGAGGTTGGGCCGAATACAAACATTTTCGATGTCGATCACAACACAACGGATACCGGCTGAGGAAGAGCTCAAGCAGTTCTGCGGAGATACTCCGGACGAGCGGTTTGAGAAATTTGTTCTTTTTAGCAAGCATATATGTGATGTTGAGCTTTATCCGCATCAGATTCAGGCTGCCTATGATTACTTCCATCATACGAACACCATAGATGTCAAGCCGCCGCGTACCGGTAAAAGTCTGGGCAAAGCGCTGGTAAATCTGTATGAGTGTGCCACCGATCCTTATGAAGATTGGAAGATATATACGCCCAAGTTCCTGATTGGTAAGGAACAGATGCGATATGCGTATGATTGGATCAAGGCATCGCCGATACTGACGGCATTTTTGCGGATAAAAAGTGGAAAAAAGCAAATCAGCACAGAGGGGTTCGAGTTCAAGAACCGGAGCAATTGTCACATTATAAGTGTAGCGGGCAAGATTGAGGGGCACAACGTAACCATCATGGACATCATGGAGTTTGATCTATGGAATTGGGTGAACTTCCAGAATGATGTACTACGCCGTGGTGGTGCGAAAAACAAGAATGGCAAGCCGACCCGCATCCGCATTGATGGCACGATAATGGGCAAGATGAACATTCATCAACTGGTTAATGACAACCGACTGAACCGGCTGTTTCATAACATGATGTATGCTCACGAAGGCAATCTGCTGGGATTACCGCCAGGCACACTCTATGATGCAGATCTTCTGGCGCAGTTCGGTGCTCTGGATGCAGACTTTCTGAAATTGCAAAAGACAATAAGCAGCGAAGACGAAGTAGCTCGGAGTTATTATCTGCGATTTACAGAAAGTACAAACTTCATCTGGAGCAGATGGTTACAACTTTGTGCGCGGAAGGGAGCGCAACTGCAGCTTGAACCGGTGCAGCCCATCCCGGGTAAGCGGTATTTAAGCCGCGGGATAGTAGGTGTAGGTTTTGACTGCGGGCATGCAGGGCAGAAAGAGACATCCAGTAAATACGTCATACATTTTGTCGAGCATGTGAATGGCTATCGACGATGGCTATGGGGTGTGGAATGGCCAGCTGTATATGATGCGGCGAAGCTGGAGGATGAGATAATTCAACTATTCGATTTCTTCCGTCCAGATGGTGGCTATGGAGATGCGTTACAACATACAATGATCGCATCAATCAATGACAAGGCGTGGCGCAAGGGCATACACTCAGTGGATCGTACCGAAATAGCTGAGAACACTCCGGGAAATTGGGAGAAGTGGTGGTTTTCGCCGATTCGCAACAGTGGTGCAGTGAAGCATAGTTTTTATACATCAATTCAGCAGCAAATCCACAAAGCGAACTACTATTTTCCATACATTAAACCGGGGAGTATAACAAGCAACAGGGTGAGTTCCGTAGTTGATATACGGCGTGCGAAAGTGGCGCTGATGAAATTAAATAAAACATTGCTCAACATCGTAAAAGAAGACAACTCGAGTTCATACCCGAGCTATTTCGGCAAAGACAGATCCATTGGTGATGACCATGGAGACGCACTTGGAATGGCTCATCTATGGCTCGACACCCACGTGAGGGGGCCGGTGAACTTTAATGCAATTAAGGTTGCCGGAATGCAGCGCAAAACCGGGGCAGCTGTTGGCCGTATTGTGGGAAGTGACATAGAAAATCCGGGGAATTTGAAGGATTTTTAATAAGATGGCAAGAAAACAGGGATATTTAAAAGTTTTGCCCAGCGGGCAGGTTATGCCTGCTTACGCGATGACAACGACCCAGAAGGTGACGCTTTCAGACGACACCTATAATGAAATTAATGTGCCGGATTACGCATTAGCTGCGACAATTCGTAGTGCCGAGGAAGTAATCTTCGGCGAGAGTAACACCGCCGATGGGTTTCAGGATACCCGCATTGAGGTGAATTGTGCTGATGCATCCGCCACCGAGCACATTTATCTGAAACGCACATTATCAAACGATCAGATTGTGTATATTGAATGGTTCATGGGATGGAGTAGTTAAGATGTTACGGCCAAGAATACCATTTCAAGAAAGTAGCATCAACGATGCCTACGGTGTATGCTACGATCTGGACACTGGCACATTCACCCG
>CAYYPJ010000263.1:0-3312 GCA_964473495.1 uncultured Spirochaetales bacterium | reverse complement strand
CGTGATCTTTCCTGATTCCAATTGGGCTCTCAAAGTTTGCAGCCTTACCATTAGAGAGGCTGTCTCATCTGCTTCTTTCTCTTTATTACAGTATAGATGCAGATAGGCAAATCTCTTGTTCGGACCGCGTCCTCGTACAGGGACATCATACGAAATAGGTACTTGTGCATGAAATACCCGATACTGCTTGTCATAGGATCCTGGGTTCATCATGGAACCTCGCATCTCTCGGATAGCATCTTTTACAAATGAGAGGGAGGTCTTTGTCCCTATGGTAAAGCTATACTTTTTCTTCAGGAGCTGTATGACATTGTCCCGGCTGTAGAATCCTCTATCCAATACCAGTGATGCTCCCTCTAAACCTAAACCCTGAAGATCATGAAGCGTTTTCTCCACAGTTTTCACATCAGTGACCTTCCCCCGCATCTTACGATAAAAGACCGGAATGTCAGCATCCTGATCATAGACCATCAGCAGATTGATTTGATCAAGTCTATCATGTTCTTTATTATGGCCTTTTGCCACGAGAGAGAGCCCCTGAGAATAAGAGGAAATACTGGTACCATCTATTGCCATCCAGCCTGAGGTCTCTAGAGATCTCTGAACCCTCAGCTGAAGGAACTGCTGAATGGTATCTTCTGTGATTGATCCGAAGAGTTCGCTGCTTTGCGGCGAACTGATATCTTCGCGATGAGGATGGAATCGTATTCTTGCCCAAGGAGAGAATCGGTACATGGCTGCATCCGGATTACTGAGAAGATAGTAGGCAATAGAGAGAATCTTTGTTTTCCTATCACCAAACACCTTCCCTAGATCCTGATCAAGTCCAATAGTGCTACTGACTGTTGAGAGCATCAGATCAAGTCCCCGGAATTTCCTGATCCCCCTTGAGCATACCGGTCTTCCTGAAGGTTTCTTAGGCTTAGGATTTGATTCCCACACCATTCCTGAAGACTTCTGCTCAGCAGGAGTAAGCGCATGAAATTTGGCATTTGGTATAAAGGATCCATCAGAAATCTTACCAATGTATGTCCGCTTATGATCAGGATAGGATCTGCCGGGAACCCGGTGAGAAGTTTCGATATAGACGTATTGGGTTCCCTTGATCTTTTGTACCCTGGCTTTTGGCATAACAACCTCCTGTAGCATATAACTATTATATGCTACAGGAGACATAAAGTCAATCTAATTATCTATTGTTGAACATATTATATGTTTGTAGCATATAATATGTTCGAGAATCCAGGATATATCAAACGCCGAACTGACGCACCCATAGATATACGCTAGCAGTGGTGTGTACCTGAGTCAAGTGGATACCAAGTATAGTTTACTTGTATAAATTCAGAAGTACAAAGACAAATTCCTTATACATCAGCTATGTACTCATATATATGCGTACACCTCGCACAACACGAATGGGTTATGCCTCGTCTTAGTGGATAGATGCAAAGAATGTGAACATCTTGTCTATAACGATATCTCGCGAAGAATCATACACGATAAGGGTGTGACAGGTATGAATTTTATCTGATAGGTCAGTTGAGAATTCTTCTTTCCGACGGGAGGAGACTCCTTCAAAGATTATATGCTTATTCTTGTAGTCAACAGTTTTATCGTTCTTGTCCTGTATGATAAGGATAGGAGATGTAATAGCTTTTAGACCTTTCCTTGTCTCCCTTAGCCCCAGCTTAATACTATATATCTGTTTAGGATATGTTCCATTATATCCCATCCAATGGGAGTCATTGTCGGTATGAGTCGAATGGTCTTCATCAATTGATGTTGAAGGACTTTTGCTTATGGTATACCAACTGATATAGCGAATGAAAAAGAGAGGAGGGTGTTTACGTTTACTGAGAAACACCGGGGCAGAGATCGGACATAATCCATCAGCTTTTGGTATGTTATGTTTTTCACAGTATTCTGCAAGACGGAGGGTAAGTGTCCCGCCCAAGGAGAGCCCTGTGACGAAGACCGTATCATATGAAGCTCTTATTTCCGTATAAAGAGCGACTACCTGTGCTAGATATTGACTGAAGTTACTATGGGTAAAGTCTTCAGGGCTTGTGCCGCATCCAGGTAAAAGAGGAGCATACAGATCATACTTTTCGGTGTTTGCCCGTTCTATCACATACTCCCAGATATAGGGGGAAGACGTGTATCCATGAATACAGAGAATAGCACGACTATTCCCGTGATTGATCCTGACTGGTGCAACTCTCGGATCCATGAATTCATCAGGAGATGGTACCGTAAATCTTGGATCTTCATGGTAAAAGAGGGATCTTTCGTTGAGAAGGTATGTAAGCAGGACGATGAGAAGAATTCCTGAGACTATGATACAGAGAGTAAAAGAAATTCCCATGACCTATTCTCCTTCTTCATGGATAATAAACTGGTCCGGAATCAATGTTCCCATGGATACGATCATCTTCAATGCCTGATCTACAGGGATATCGAGTACTTCATATGCATCTTCTGGAACTATGAGTAAGAATCCATTTGATGGGTTTGGAGTTGTAGGTACGAAGACAGAAGACTTTCTCTCTCCCCGGATAGTCACATTCTCATTGGTAATGAATCCAATGCTCTGGGTGTCGGAAGTAGGGAATGATAATATAACAACTTTTAAGAAACTCTTACCGCTTGAGTTTCTGAACATCTGCATGATCTGCAGAATCGAACTATAAATTGTCCTGATCAGGGGCACATGGGTGAACATGCGATCCACCTGTTTTATGACCCATCTTCCCAATACGTTATTGGCCAAGAGACCAATAATGAATATGCCTATAATGAGAGCCATGAATCCCGCACCAGGAATATATGTTCCCAGCAATGAGGTGATTGGATATCGCAGCAGGCTATCCGCTTTACTGACAAACCAGAATATGAGTACAAGGGTGATTGAGATCGGGATAATTGCTATAAGACCAGAAATAAAGATTTTACGAATATGTTTCATAGTGACTCCATGGATATATACTACATACTATTACCTATATGATGATTTTTTGCAAACGCTTAATCATGATTATTGTTATTGTACTTGTGAAAAGTTGGATATTACACGATCACAGGTTCTAGTATAATGACTTTGCTGATCACTTTTTACGATCTACTGGGGGAAGAGTCCCTTTATGTACAAAGAAATAGAATCTCGGTGGTTTCCACGTATACCCATCTGCCATTGGACTTCTGACAAATGTTCCTTCTCTTGTAGACACACGGTCTCTTTGATCGGGAAATCCAGTAGTTTTAATTTGACGAATATGGTATCTTCATTTTTAGCCATATTCCAAATTGTGA
>CAYYPJ010000262.1:0-3339 GCA_964473495.1 uncultured Spirochaetales bacterium | reverse complement strand
CAATAAAGTGGTTCATATTATTTTGTATGCTCTCCTCTATATCCATCCAGAGGGCTTTTCGTTCCAAATCTGTCCAACTATACTTCCTCTGATAAGTCGGAATTACAAATTTATTGCCATTAAAAATAGATCCTATTTTTTCAGTTTGACTCTTAGAAATCGACATTAATTATCTCCTAGTTAGATTGCGTAGCACATTATCTCTGAGTATAGCACAGACAATATATCATATGACAAAATTCATATAAGAAGTTTCTTTACTATTCTTATTTTTATCCTGAGCAAAATCTCATGATATAGAGCTTAAGTGATTATTAATGATTCTTAGTCAATCCCTGCTTCTTCTCATAGGTTCTCATTCCTGCAAGTCCCAGCATCCCGGTCATGATCGGTATCATCAGAGTTAGATCGATCACTGGAAACTCGAAGGTCTTACCTGCTGAGGAGAGGATCGCTATGGCCCAGGGTCTGAGGATATAGTTATTCGCTAATGATAATCCGCAGACCCAACCGATGAACGGTCTCCAGCCAGCCACGAAGGCTGACTGGTGCTGGGCCTCTGCCAGATTGATCTGAAGCTGTGTATGCTTTTGCAGGTTCTCAGCCTCCAGAGCGATCCTCTCGAGCTCTGCTCTCTTCTCGGGAGATATCTCTCCGGTGATAGCAGATCTGATCCCTGCTGCAAGATTCGTTATCCCGGAGCTGACTGACTCGATGACAGTACCTGCTGCATCTGCAGTCTCCTTTGCTCCGAATATGTTACCTAATAGACTCATGACTTCTCCTACTGGATCGCTGTCTCATTGAGATACTCTTTGATCTCTTCTTCCACATGGGAAATATTCCCATTACACTTTCCGGTCCTCACCGCATCGATGAGACCTAGCATCCCTTTGAAGAGCAACCGGTTCTCATGGACTCGGTCCTCTCCCCTCTTTCTCATTGTCTTCAGATCATTGGAGATCCTGAAGAGCATCGTGATCAGAGCCCCTATGAGTGCAGTGATTCCGGTCGCTGCCAATGTCGTTAATAATCGTACCCAATCAATCATGTCAGACCTCCTCCAGGATATCTTCTGCTTCGGTAAGATTTAGATATGCTTTCACAAAAGGATACATGACCTCTTTCTGGGCTGCTTCAGTTACTAGCATTCCATCAGGGAAGATATCAGTTGCTCTGAATAGTCCCTCCCACCTGTAGAGTACTGGTTGGTAAAAATGCGAGGGGCCTCCCCCAAAGGGTAAGAGCTCTGCAGTCTCACCTGCCATCTGCTTAGCTTCTCTTGAGGGGTATGCAGAGAAAAAGAAGTGAACCATCACATCGGTTGCCCCATCTTTCCCCATGGCGATATCATCAATACACCAGTAGGCTCCTGGAAATTCACAGTACAGCCCATTGTTCTCTTTCTTCAGAGCCATTCTTAGACCCATGATTTTTATTCCTCCTATACCACCAGACGGCACTTGTAGATGCTGTCATAGATGGGATTGCCCCGTTGGGCATCAAAATTATAGATTGAAAAGCTCGTTGGTGGAGCATCACTGCTCTGATAGACCAACCACTGGGTACTGGGAGCACACCGAATCTTTCTCCCGGAGAGATACGATGTATAGTTTGTGACGTTCCCATATCCATACAAAGTCAAATACCCATCTCCATGCCCTTTGTAAAATCCCGTAGAATTGTAGAACTTTATCCTCCACATACAGCTATTCGCATGAACCCGGTAATCAACACTATTCTTTGAGCAATTCACATCCCAGTCTCGGGTAGTATTCTTACAGGTGACCGGACCAGAAGCGGTGATCCAAGAAGAGCCATTCCAGTACTGGATAGTCACCTGATGATTAGGAGATCCAAAGAAGGCATAGTTTCCCACGAACTTGAAGTAGAAAGCCCAACTACAGATATAGAGATACTTCGTCCCCCCATTCGGGGTCATGGTGTTATCTGCAGTCCAAGAGGCGGAACGAAGTGCTCCAGTAGTCCCTGCAGCCTGGTTAATCAGATTTCCTACACTCATTAGTTAAACACTGCTCCCCACACCTTATTCGAAGTCCCTTGTGTGTTTATTTGGTCTACTTCTAGCACACCATTCGAACTTTTGAGATATTCATTACCACTTGAATTCTTAATGGAGATACCAAACATACTGCTTTGCGTGAAGGTCCATACTTCAGCTCCCGTATGCCCTGTAGCATGGCCAAAAGTAATGGCAAGCCCGCCTTGTCCACTTAATGGATAACTCGTACCCGCTTCGATTTTTTGAGCAGCACTCCAAGAGCCTCCAGCGATTCGCCATTGGAAGGTATCTCCTACCACAAAGGTCCTTGCAGGCCGAACACGGTAGAGGGCAACTTTATAGCCATTAGAAGTACTATACCCATCACTGAGACGGACGTAATAGATAAAATTACTAAAAGTATCATCAGGATTCGAATCTGAGGAGGTCGAGTATTCATCCCCAGAGAAAGAGCCTACTCCATAGGCTTTAAGCTCTTGATACATCCTAAGAACTTCATCTCGAGATGGAAGAAACCAATCAGAGGCTCCCCCATATGAGAGATTCAGACAGAACCCCTGTGCATAGGTTGAGTCAGCTCCTGAAAAGAGATTAGTGTTAGCAACACCAGCACCAAATGCAGTGGAGGTCGGGGCAGCTCCAAATATACTAACTTCGCTTGATCCCCACGCTTTAGACACTTCAGCCCCAATCGGAGCTGCTTCGTAGTAAAGGGTCCCGCTCTTGTAGAAGATATGTCCTCCGGCAGGGCCAGTATCTCGTAGGTCATAGACAGGCGTAGCATAGTTGATCTTTACCTCATAACTGTTAGCTACATCTCCTTCACCTGATAACATCAGATCATTCAGGCCCTGATTATTCCATTGTACAGTTGATACTCCCACAGTCTCTTTAGCAGCAAATCGGGCATCTACCGTATCATTCTCATCGAGCCCTGATCTGAACTTCCCATACAGAATTGCATTTCTCGCTTTGATCATCCCATCAGAACCTAAATAGAAACCTGATTCATAACCAGAGACAGGATTTCCAGAGGTGTCATAGCCGGAGCGGACTGCTCCCCCTGTGAGTTCAAAGCCCACTGCTTTGAGCTCTCCACTTGATGAGATAAAGAATCCCTTCTGTTTACCAGCTATGAGATTGCCTTGTTCGTCATAGTTACACCGGATAATTCCCTGTCCAATAAGCAAGATATCTTCTGAGATGAGATGAGCATAAAAGGGGGTCCACCCAGTAAAATCATCTGTATCGAGATGATCAGGATCGGGAGGAGTAATCGATGATTTATTATATCCATGCCCAATATGGGTATGTAC
>CAYYPJ010000261.1:0-3409 GCA_964473495.1 uncultured Spirochaetales bacterium | reverse complement strand
TCTCTATAGACACTGCTTCCCTTGCAGAATGCCTCTATGCAAGCATTGAAGAGCAGAAAGATGCATTTGGCAGAGCCACCCTCTATGCTGGAAGAAAGGTGATGATCGAATTCTCCTGTCCGAACACCAATAAACCACTCCATCTCGGGCACATGAGGAACGATGCATTAGGAGAGAGTGTAGCTTGTATCCTCAAAGAGAACGGTGCTGATGTGCATAAGGTGAATCTTATCAATGATCGCGGTGTACATATCTGTAAGTCGATGTTGGCATATCAGCGATTCGGTAATGGGGAGACTCCCCAGTCAACAGGGATCAAGGGAGACCACTTCGTCGGTAAATACTACGTGAAGTTCGCTCAGTGGGTGAAAGAGTACCCTCAGGCAGAAGCTGAAGCACAGCAGATGCTGAAACGCTGGGAGACTCATGATCCTGAGGTCATGACACTCTGGGAACAGATGAACGGTTGGACCCTGGATGGGATAAGTCAAACCTATAAGACTACAGGGATCTCTTTTGACTCGATCTATTATGAGAGTAAGACCTATACAACAGGGAAAAGCGAGGTCTTGAAAGGATTAGAGAAGGGAGTCTTTTATCAAGATGAAGAGGGGACAGTCTGGGTAGACTTGGAACCGATCGGTCTCGATAAGAAGGTGTTACTCAGAAAAGACGGGACATCGCTCTACCTGACGCAGGATATCGGGACTGCGATCACCCGTCACAAAGACTGGCCTTTTGATGAGTTGATCTATGTAGTCGCTTCTGAACAGAAGTATCACTTTACCGTTCTCTTCTATGTCCTCTCGCTCTTAGGGTACTCCTGGGCTAAGCAGCTGTTTCATCTTGCCTATGGTATGGTGAACCTGCCGGATGGGAAAATGAAGTCTCGTGAGGGAACGGTGGTAGATGCTGATGATCTATACGCAGAACTGCAGGATATGGCTAAGAAAGAGATAATAGAGAAGGGTAGGGAAGATGCGGTAGGAGATCTATCAGAGACTTCATCTTCGATAGCACGAGGTGCATTGGATTATTATCTTCTTCAGGTCAATCCATTGAGGGATATGGTGTTTTATCCAGAAGAGTCTATCTCGTTCACCGGCAACACAGGTCCCTATCTGCAATATATGGGGGCAAGGATCTGTAGTATGTTGAAGAAATATGAGAAGATGGATGAGAAAGTAGCTGATATGCCTTTTGACGGTGCATCACTACGCGAGGTGGAAGAGCGGGAACTGGTCAAATTGATCGCTTCATACCCTGAAGTCGTTGAACAGGCTGGTGCAGATTTGAATCCGGCGATCATTACCGCATACTTGTTTGATCTCTCAAAGCTTTACAGTAAGTTCTATCACGATTGTCCGATTCTCTATGCTGATGATAGTTCACTGATCAAAGCTAGAGTCACCCTTTCTAAGATGTCACTGCAAGTCTTGAAGAATGCATTCAGGCTTGTGGGTATCCCTTTTCTGGAAAGGATGTAAAGGGATCTTATCTTATGTCAGTTGTACATGGGTAGACTTCCATGGACACCCCCGCTCACGCGGGGAAGACTGGATGATCTTAATGAGCTTTCAACTGTGCCACCAGCTGTCCTCAGTGATTCAGATGTACCTTTTTACCAAAACAGTCACATGCTAATGGGGAAAGCTGTTTTCCCTCTATTCTCTTTTCTCCCTCGTTAAGCAGACACACCTCTCATGAGTGAGCCGATAGAGACGCTTCATGTTATATCCTAAGAGTGTCATGTCCCATTTGATAGAAACTTCATCAAGTTCCTGCAGCAGAGACTGTCTACAATCCATCAACGATCTGATAACTTCAAATACCAGCTTCATGATCTCTTCTCGTTTCTTACAGGTCCTTTTCCCTTCTGATGTCTGCAGCTTATAGGCTATCTTCTCTTTCATTGCTGCACTACCACTCGGAGCAGTAGGTTTATCCCGTTCTTCAAGATCTTCCACGCTGCGGTATAGCCCGGGATATTTGGATGAATCGTATGCTGCATCCATATAATGTGAACTATATAGAACGTCAACAATGAACTGTGAACTATTCATAAAATATAATTGTAAACAACCACATAGTATGGTGTATTATAAATAGACAGAGAGGACATGTGCATGGGTGTTGAGACTATTGGCGATAATGTACGCCGTCGTATGGAAATGAAGGGTTTGACTATTTCAAAGATGTCGGATCAGATCGGTATGGGGACTGCCACTATATCTAATGAAGATCTTATTCGTGAGATGTCTAGGTACTGGGGGACCTTGTATGTCCCTGATGTGGTATTGGCTGAAGTGAGATCATTAGCACCAGAGAGGGCAGTGGAGTCGGGCATGACTATCATTGACACACCTGTATTCAAACATACCCGAATGTTCGAAACTCTCATTCCAGGATAGAGTCTGTTTATCTTTTGTTTCTCGGTACCAATGGATATGCATCACAAATGATAAGGCTTTACGATTCGAATGTGATCAAGTTGGCGGAAAAGTTGTCTGGGGATTGGAGATGCTTCTTTTATTAGTAGATAGAAAGACAATGACACAACGAAGTGCATTAGATACTGCAAAGAAAATAGATGAATCAAACAAGATGATCACAAAAGAGATCCTTGATACATTTGCTAAGCAACTCGAACAATTCTAACTTAGTAATTATTTTTATTATATCGTGGTTTGGACAGCTTGCTGATAGTGATGATAATGATTCTTAACTCTAAGATTATCTTTACTGGACTAGCCCCATAATTTCCTCAAAGCACTATTAGTATTGCTCCCGATACTCTCATTGCTATGATATAAGTCAGGATGCTTGCATACCCTGCTCTTCGTCATGATCAGTGATAGAGCTACACTAGAATCTATGATAAGGGCATAAAAATCTGTTAAGTAGCGTATTGATGAGATGGGACTATCAGGCCAGGACTCTTCATCCCGGGACCCACAGTAGGGTTTTTCTTTCGTATCCCTCTGATTCTGAGTCCTACGATGAAAAGAGCCCCTAATATGAATAGTATCCCAAGATATTGTTTCCTGTTCGGCAGTCTGCTGATGATGAGTATAGAGACCACTGCAATAGGCAGATCTGTGATCAGGGGGAGCGAATGCGATCTTAATCCCTTCTTTAGCACTGTACCCGACTGTTTTTGCACGAGACAATGTCATGATAGATAGGTGAAGGGCTCAGACCGAGAGTCAATCTTGATGCGATACCGGATACCAGTATCTGAAAAGAGGCAAGCATGCATGTGTTCTCCTGCTGAAAAAGATCCCTCTTACTGCAGGAGAGGCTATACGAATGGTATCTTATACTTCTTTGAGTCTCGTAATATCAGCTCCGATACCTTTCAGCGTCTCATAGAAGGTAGGGAATGAGACGCTGGCGAACTCTGCATGAT
>CAYYPJ010000260.1:0-3438 GCA_964473495.1 uncultured Spirochaetales bacterium | reverse complement strand
TCTATGAACTCCTGGTTTTGTGAAGGGGTAGAGCAGATTTCCTCGTTGAAGCGATCTGATTTTCTGAGGATCGAAGAAGAACCTGCACTGCTGGAGAAATGTATCTTCACAGTACTCGCAAAACTGGTGACTGCTGCAAGAATGCTTGACCCGGACAAGATCATACTGGGGGGAGTCTTTGCCGAGCATACCCGCCTTGTCAAGAATGTAGTCGCACAGGAGTTACAGAATACCTGGTATCTTGAAGACGATCATATTTCTCGCCTCATCCCTGCAGAGTTCTATCAACAGAGTGTAGCTTTAGGAGCTGGTGCCTATGTGCTCTCTCGCCTCTACCGTATGCCGCAGGTAGGGGAGCAGCAAATGAGTCCATTTGATATTTCCTGGGATCATGTGGTATCATCATAATGGAGGAATTTACATGAGAGATGTATCTGAACTATGGGCAGCACGTCTGATACGTATTGCCTTTGTTATTCTATGTGTACGTTTATTTCCCCATGCCGGCGTGGTTCTGGCAGATCTTTCATCAGTTGATACTTCAGGATATGTCTGGGACTTCATACACCATGGTGTTCAACTGGTCTTGGGCCTTGGGATCATGCTGCTCTTTTCCCGTTCTTTCAGTTTGCGAGATATCGGTTTCAATTTGAATCACTGGCGATGGAGCCTGAAAGTCACTGCGAGATTTGCAGTTGGTTGGACGATTGCGATGATCCTTGTGGTACTTCTTACCGACACTGCCAGTATGACGAACCCGACTTCCGGTGATCTTCTCTTTGCATGGACGTTGAACGGTCTCTCTGAAGAGGTCCTCTTTCGTGCATTCATCATCGGGATGCTCTATCCAGTATTTCCGAAGATGTATCCTATCTTCGGGAAGAACATCTCTGCAGCAGGGATCTTCTCTGTGGTCCTGTTTGCTCTTGCCTCTGTTTCTATCTCATTTGTTCCCTTCAGCATTACCTGTATTGACCCCATGCAGCAATTGTCAGTATTAGGGCTCGGTCTCTTCTTTGTGATCATGTTCGAGCATACTCACAGCCTCTTAGGCCCAGTACTTGCCCACAATCTCTCAAGAGGGATCCTCCTTATGATACTTTTTATCATGCATCATCTTGGAACTTGACTTTATCGTTTCTGACAAGGTATAACATATATGTACGATACAGGCGGTGACGCTTTGCACACCGACCGGTGATGTGTCATACAGTGATGTGCAGCTACTCATATATAAAGGACTTGATCTATGACAGACAGGTACCATAGTTCCAGCAGCCCTATAGCGGCCTCAGTTGGATTCGTCTATTCTTATACTTTTCTCACCCCTCTATGGTCTTTTTCCTATTGTCATCCCTGCTTCTTTTGTATGGACAGTGCGCTATGCCTATAGAGGTATAAAAGAGGAGTAGAAGAGATGAACGTACATGATTTCCTGCGAATGAAAGAACAGCATATCCCCATAACGATGATCACCTCCTATGACAGCTGGAGCGCTTCTATTATTGAAGAGAGTGACGTTGATTGTATTCTCGTCGGTGACAGTCTTGCTATGGTGATGCATGGCGGTGATTCTACAATCACAGCTGATTCAGATCTTATGGCTCTGCACATACGAGCTGTGAGAAAGGGGGCTCCTTCTGCATTCATCATAGGGGATCTCCCTTTTCTCAGTTATCGCAAAGGTCTTCGTGATACTATGGAAAATGTGGAACTGCTGATGAGGGCAGGTTCACAAGCGGTAAAGCTTGAGGGAGTACTAGGACATGAGGATATCATCAAACACATAGTCACCTCAGGGATACCCGTGATGGGGCATTTGGGGCTGACGCCTCAATCGGTATATCAAATGGGAGGGTATCGTGTGCAGGCGAAGAGTGAAGAAGCTAAGGAGCAGCTGCTTGTATCTGCACAGACTCTGGAAGCACTTGGCTGTTTTTCGCTGGTCTTAGAGTGTGTCCCTCGTTCGATAGCAGCTACTGTTGCTCAGAAGTTGACGATCCCCGTGATTGGTATTGGAGCCGGAAGCCGGGTGGATGGGCAAGTGCTTGTTCTCCAGGATCTGCTGGGTCTCACCGCCGGAAGTTCTCCAAGATTTGTGAAACGCTATCTGGATGGACGCAGATTAGTATCTGATGCACTGAATACCTATGTCAAAGAGACCCGTGAAGGTATCTTCCCGTCAGTGAAGGAGAGTTATAGATGAGAGTGATCACCAACCCGCAGGAGTGGAAGCGGATGATGCAGAAGGTGAAAGCCTCCGGGTATACCATTGGGTTCGTCCCTACGATGGGAGCCCTTCATGAGGGACATCTAAGTCTGATGCGGCATGCAAAGGGGATGACCGATATCCTTGTTGTCAGTATCTTTGTCAATCCTGCACAGTTCAATGACCCCGAAGACCTCCGTTCCTATCCCAGCACCTTGGAGCAGGATAAAAGAGTACTACAGAGCATAGGGGCAGATTATCTGTTTGTCCCAAGTTATGAAGCTATCTATCCTGACGGATTTACCTATAGTGTGGAAGAGAAGTTGATCTCCAAGCGATTCTGCGGGGCAGCACGACCTGGGCACTTCACTGGAGTCTTGACTGTGGTCCTTAAGCTGCTCATGCTTACCGGAGCCGATAAAGCGTTCTTCGGAGAGAAGGATTGGCAGCAGTATCGACTGATCAAGGGAATGTCTGAAGCCTTCTTCCTCGATACAGAGATAATCCCGTCAGCACTGATCCGTGAACCATCCGGTTTGGCATTAAGCTCTCGCAATGCGCTACTCTCTGACAAAGAGAGGGATATTGCGCCGAAGTTCCATCAGATCCTGTCTTCAGGAGAACCGATCAAGCAGATCATACGAAGATTGGAATCTGCAGGGTTTGTCGTTGATTATGTGGAGCAGTGGGATGACCGTCTTCTTGCTGCTGTCTTCTTGGGAAAAGTGAGGTTGATTGATAATGTCAAAATCGCATAAACAAACAGCTCTTCATATACTCGTGTGTGTTTCAGGATCTATCGCGGCATACAAAGCCGCTGTCCTGGTATCAGCACTGAGTAAAAAGGGATATACCGTACGGTGTGTTATGAGTGAGACTGCACATGAGTTCATAGGGGCCTCGGCTCTTGCCGGTATCACCAGATTCCCAGTGTATACCTCTTTATTTGATGCACCTCAGGAGATAACCCATATCTCATTTGCCCAATGGGCAGATCTTATCCTCCTCTATCCCGCATCCGCGGCAACGATCGCACGGCTGCAGGCAGGCAGTGCAGAGGATATCATCTCGGCGATCTTTCTCGCTAACAACTTTCAGGTGCCCTATTGGATTGCTCCTGCCATGAACACCGCTATGCTTGCTCATCCTGCAGTGCAGCGGAATATTACCGTACTGAAGCAGTGGGGCTGCAGAATCCTTCCGACAGAGGAGGGTATACTTGCCTGTGG
>CAYYPJ010000259.1:0-3438 GCA_964473495.1 uncultured Spirochaetales bacterium | reverse complement strand
TCCGATCGCCATGTTCTTCCCATCCTTTGGTACGTGATGATATATCTGAACGTTTATTGAACGTTTCTTATCTTTCATGGTCTTATTTATATGTTATACCTAATTATTTGTTTGTCAATATCTATTTTGGTTTTTTCTGGGTCACACGGGATACTATCGTATTCGTTCTTGAATTATTTTGATCCCTTCCAGAGAGTTATTCTCCACGTATAGCGATAGTAATGAACCATCATGATATGATAATCATTGGGACGGGGGTACAGGTACTCTATCTCTCTACCAAAACTGTCAGTCCATATGAGTTCACTATTCCCGATGAAGAACACGTTCGTTTCCCTTGAGGGTTTCTGATCATCTACGCCCTACCATATCCGCGTATTCAGGTAATATCGCAGGCTGCCATCTATCAGCATGAGACGATGTATGGCGTTTAGAATATCTGTGATCATTCCTTAATTCACCATCTCCAGGAGCAGATCAGGTCTATCCGTTATTATTCCATCGACCCCCCAGGATATCATTCGCTTCATGACGACTGGATTATCAATCGTCCATGGAATGATCTGCAGACCTAAGGCATGTGCCTCTTTGACATCTGTTCGAGTTATGTCCTTGTAATAAGGGGAGATGATATCAGCACCAAAGTCATATACCAATTCAGAGATTGAATCATAATCATCGATGTCAAACCCATCAAGCCATGGGGAAGGTCCTGCTTCATGAGGTCTGAGATTAAAAGTCTTTCCCTCTATCCTTAGATATCGTGAGGTAAGACAAGAAACAGCAACAGGACTCTCTGTCGCTTTTATAAGACTTAGCACGCTCCAATCGAAGGACTGAATAGTACAGACAGCTTCTTTATCATATTTCTGTATCAGAGCAAGAACAGCTGATGCAAAGAACTTTTTATCCACCGTATATTGAGGATGTTGCGGATAAGTCTTTATCTCGATATTGAAATGAAGAGACTCCAACCCAAGCTGATCAACATAGGAAAAGAGCATCTCCAATGAGGGAATATGTTCATTTTCCTGCGGTAATTGAGTCTTATGTTTTCGATAGTATGAGGTAGTACTATTCAGAACCCCGACGGTATATGAGGAAAGTTCATCAAAAGTCATATCTTTTATATATTGTCGAGGATTCTCTGAGACGTATTCACCTGCTGCATTCTGTACTAATGTATTTGAGAGGTAGGGGTTATGACTGATCACAATGACAGCATCTTTTGTCATTGCCACATCAAGTTCCAACGTCGTGACTCCAAGGTCGATCGCATGTATAAATGCTGACATAGTATTCTCCGGCCTCAGATCTCTTCCTCCCCGATGTGCTTGAAGATCAAAAGCAAAGACCATGCTTTGCCCCTGAAGCAGGATTATCAGGAAGCATAGTATTATCCTTTTGCACTGTCTGTGTTTCATAATAACCTCTCTGCTACTCTAGTCTATCTATAACTGTATATGTTTTCGTTCGAGAAAGCTAGAAAAACTCATCAATCAGTAAGCTTGACATGAAATAACAAAACCTATAAGATTCCGAGAACAGGAGATGGGGTACCTCCTGTATAACCGCCTTCCAGGCTAATGACTCCTACCAATATACAAAAAGACAGAAAATGTCTGTTTTTTATTTACTGGAGGTAAGAATCAATGGCTTTTGGTATTGCTGAACTTATACTCATAGGGCTTATTGTCAGTTGGCTCTTTGAACGGGTACATCTTCCCGGTTTGATCGGTCTCTTGTTTACCGGTATCGCTCTAGGTCCTTTTGCTTTGAATCTTCTCACTTCTGAGATTCAATTAGTCTCTCCTGATCTTAGGATGATAGCACTTATCGTTATCCTTTTGCGTGCAGGTTTTGAATTAAGCCGAAAAGCTCTACAGAAAGTTGGATTTCGTGCAATCCTGATGACCTTTATACCCTGTCTTTCTGAAGTGGCTGTGATCACACTCTTTGGACCTCATCTACTTCCGATCTCTACCATGGAAGCGGCAATGCTAGGGAGTGTTCTAGGTGCAGCTTCGCCGGCAGTGATCGTCCCTCACATGATTGAACTGACTGAAGAGGGTCTCGGAGTTGACTCAGGAGTACCGACACTTATTCTTGCCGGTGTATCAGTCGAAAATGCTGTTGCAATCGTATTATGCACATCATTCATCGGTCTCTACGTTGGTAAATCAGTGCATATTTTACAGAGCATCATATCACTTCCAATCTCTGTCGTATCAGGGATCATTCTAGGTCTTCTTATCGGGTATCTCTGCTATATTCTCTTCAAAAAGCTCAACCCCCGTGCAACAAAACGTACACTCATTGTGCTGGGTATTGCAGTCATGCTTCTCTCCTTTCAAGAAAAGATCAACATTATCTTGCCTTTTTCCGCACTATTATCAGTGATGACTATCGGATTCTTCATCCTTGAGAAGAATGAACATATGGCTCATGAGATATCGTCAAAACTTGGTAAGGTGTGGGTCTTCGCACAGATTCTCTTGTTTACTCTTATAGGCGCTGAAGTCGATGTTCCGACAGCTATGCATGCAGGACTCAATGGGATAGCTATCATCGGGATCGGCCTGCTCGGCAGAAGTATTGGCGTACAGGTGTGTCTCTTCAAAAGCAAGTTCACCGGTAGGGAACGATCATTCATAACCCTCTCATATCTGCCGAAAGCAACCGTTCAGGCAGCAATAGGATCCTACCCGTTACTGGCGATGAAGGCAAATGGAATGGATACATCTTCCGGACAGATAATCCTTGCGATAGCCGTTATAAGTATCATCATAACGGCTCCGATCGGATCTGCTCTGATCTCGTTGACAAAAGACCGTCTGCTTACTTCTTCTACAACATTAAAAGACCAGGATTCATATCTCGCTGTCGAAGAAAGTAGGTAATTCACTGCCGCTAGTCAGACCCTATTCGAAAAGCCTTTTGCTGACTGGCTTCAGGTCGTAAAAACCGAATTATCAGCTGTCGGTTTTTCCGAGAGCCAATACCAAATGAATCCCAACGAAGTTTATCGCATAACAAGCCTGCCTTTCGCTGTTTTCAAGCACAGCTATCTGGTGATCAGTCCTTCTTTCTCACTGGTGTAACATAGATAAATTCAGACTACTTGATCAACTTGCCGTTCCCACCGTTTTCTTATCAGAATGATACGGCAGCAGTTGTAACCCAAGTTCATCAAAATTTATTAAAATTTAGGCTCAATCATAAAAGTTGTGTGTTTTTAGATATTTTATGTGCGGATGGATTTCTTACATAACCTTTCCTGCTTGCATCAAAAAGTTTTAAAAAGAAATAATCATCATCAGGATAACCATACCCTTGACGCCTAATAGTTTTTATTTTCTATCCAAAGCTTTGGATAGAAAATATTGTACTAAACCGCTACGCGGTGGCCCGGGCTCTTTCCCTTCATCTATGATGCTC
>CAYYPJ010000258.1:0-3497 GCA_964473495.1 uncultured Spirochaetales bacterium | reverse complement strand
ACTGCCCTCTGCGCTGATGAATATCCAAGTCGGAACTTCTCATGCAAGTCTCCATACTCTTGATATTCCTGATACCAGTTCTTGATCATCTTGAAGTTGGATACTCAAGTTCTCTGATTACTGCACAAGTACTCTTATCATACTTGATGTAAAGCTCAACAGCTCTCTTTATATGCGTATATTCCCTTCTCCTTAAGAAGTCCAACATTTTGTCCGCACCCTCCAATCGACTAATAGAATTCTTTGGATGATCAGATAGTTGTTCATCTCCCATGTAACACATCTATCTCCCATAAGACTAAAGCGAACGGGAGATTATTTATAATCAGGATTTATTATGTATTTGGTACTCCTACCATTTCCTTGCCTGAGAAGGTATCCCTCATCCTTGAGTTTCTTCAAAGCAGCTTCTACAGATGAGCTTTTTATGCTGGGGCACTGTTCGAGAATCTTCTTCTTGGTAAAAAAGCCAAAGCTTTCACTGACAGCATTCTTGACGATATCATAAGGAGTACTTTTCCGGTCGATCGAGCCGATCCTATTCTCGAGATCCTTGTAACAATTCAGGATGATACCCAAAAAATATTTAATGAAGGGCGTATAATCATTACCATTTTCATGCCACTTATCTGAGATTTGCCGAAGTACATCATAATACACATCTTTCGTCTTCTCTATCTTCTTTTCCACACTGATGTATCTGCCTACCATATAGCCACTTTTATACAACAACAATGTAGTTAGAAGTCTGCTCATACGCCCGTTACTATCATTGAATGGATGGATACAGAGAAAATCGCATATGTAGATCGGAATCAGGATGAGTGGATCTACCACCTGCAGGTCAAAGGCTTGCTGGTAACTTGCACAGATTACTTCTACAGCAGCGGGGGTTTCAAACGGTGTAAGAGGAGTAAATCTTGTTACAACAGAACCATCTTCACAGGTTTCACTGATATAGTTCTGGGTATTTTTGAACATACCACCGAACGATAATTCAGTGTAGGACAACAGCTTCCCCTGTAATTGTAAGATGTGATTCGGTGTAAGTGGAATATATTCATAACTTTCTTGAATAGTATTAAGAATATCTCGGTATCCGGCGATCTCCTCTTCATCTCGATTCTTCGGGGCTGTCTTCTCTTCAACCAACTGACGAACCCTCGCAGTCGTGGTCTTGATACCTTCAATCTTGTTCGAGCTTTCGGTACTCTGAATCTTAGCTATCTCGATCAACCGTTCCAATTCGACAGGTTTCTGTCTATTGTACAGATCCTGTTTCCCTTTATATTCGTGGATTTGAGCCACAAAAGAGATAATCTCGTTATCCCACCTACTCTCCTTCAGCTTGATGTAATCGAATTCATGCATCTTTCACCCGCCTCTTGCTTTTACTTTTCTCCCATATACTACCATATTTTGGGATATAATCAATACTCATGGGAGATAAGCGGCTCAGGATAAGAACCTGGGGGATAGAAGAATCTAACAAAACGTAATATATAGAAAAAAGACACAAAATATTCTATGTTTTACTTAGCATAAACAAATATAACTGTTCAGTCCCACTTTCTACGTGAGGGTAGGGGATGCCCCATGAGCCATCAAGATCTCTCGACACTCATCGTTGAAGATGCCCAGGTAGTTCTTCGTCGAATACCCTGGAAACAATATCCTTTGGCGATAGTCCCTGCTTACGCCCGGTATCAAGGACAGAGTTCACCATTGAGAATTCGGCTGCCCCTTCGGAAATCCTGAAACACCCGAAAACATTATAGGCGACTTTGAGAAATCCAAATGATCACTCAGAGAATAATCCTATTGTTTCAATTAGCAACCTTGAACTAAACCGCTACGCGGTGGATCAAGAAAGATAAACAGGAAACAGCACCCTTCACAAAAAGGGAATACATCTTATTATAGATTATACGCTATTGGTACAGCAAATCATTAATGAGAAGTATAGCAATGCCCCACCATCAAACCAATGGAACTTCCATGATCATACTGTCATAATAGTTTTACCAGAAAAGAATTAATAGATTCCCTATAGCCATCCTCACACGGCTCAGTTCAATGGAATTGTTCTCAACTTGCCTTACACTCTTGATTCAATTCTATATCTCAAGATTCTCTTTCACACAACAAAGCTCAAGTTTCCGCTTGGAATAATTCACTATCTTCAATTCGGGATAGTAGCGATCGTGGTTGCCATAATCGATAGCCTGGATGGATTGAAAGAATGAACAATGCCAAGCTGGTACGATCGATGTCAAAGAAAGGCTGTTCGCCTGACAACTCAGCATGTGAAGGTTTCTTTGGTGACTTGAAAACTTGTGAGAGAATGGGGAACAGGGAATAGTATCATTCATAGGACGCATATATTCCTTGTTTGGTTTTTAGTTATTTCAAGCATAGGATATTTTGCGTCCTTATATCTATATGATCTGGTTTTTTAGATTCTTCTATCCCACAGGTTCTTGTTCTGAGCCAAAAAAAGTCAATAATTGGCATGATAATGTCAAACATTGCCATACCAAATTTAGCATAAGCAAAGATATAATATATGGCAACAGATAATTTTTGAGAAAAAATACTGTTATTTATGTTATGAGCAGCTAGTCCGCATACGGGAGAGTCCCAGCGCCGAGCAGCAATAGAAAAGGGGAGAGGAAAATATGAAAAAGAAGATGAAAGGGGTAGTATTACCGGGAAACAGTACTGTGGAAATGAGAGAGTTTGATGTACCGACTCCAGGGTACGGCGAAGTGCTCATTAAGATGAAATCATCAACTATCTGCGGAAGTGATATCAGAGCCATCTATCATGAACACTTGGGAAAGGGCCCTGAGGCCTACCAGGGAGTTATAGCCGGACACGAGCCCTCGGGGAAAATAGTTGCCGAAGGTCCTGGACTTCGCCGGTTTAAAATGGGTGATCGGGTAATTGTCTATCACATCTCCGGCTGTGGGGTGTGTAACGACTGCAGACGGGGGTATATGATCAGCTGCACGAATAGCAAGTATCGCAGGGCCTATGGCTGGCAGCGGGACGGTGGTATGGCGGAGTACCTGGTTGCAGAGGAGAAAGATCTTGTGCCTCTCCCAGATGAACTTTCTTACACCGACGGGGCACAGGTAGCTTGTGGGTTTGGAACGGTCTATGAGGGGCTCGAGAAGATCGGCATATCCGGGAACGATGCGGTCCTGGTTACCGGACTCGGTCCAGTAGGACTTGCGGCCTTGATGCTCAGCAGGGTCCTGGGGGCTTCCAAGACGATTGGGGTCGATATTGTCCCGGAGAGGCGGCAGCTTGCTCTTGACCTGGGCCTTGCTGATCATGTTCTTGAGTCGAATGGAGAGACCGTTGCCAAAGTCCGAGAACTTACCGGCGGATATGGGTGTGAGAAAGCCGTAGACTGCTCGGGAAATGATAAAGCGCGCCTGATAAGCATCCAGGCCGCCAGGAAATGGGGCAAGATATGTTTTATCGGTGAG
>CAYYPJ010000257.1:0-3500 GCA_964473495.1 uncultured Spirochaetales bacterium | reverse complement strand
CATTCCAATTCTTATCCTTATCAGTCATCTTCTGGTATTCGTCTTCATGGTTCAGACGGTATTTCCTGGCTCCTCCCAGAGCATTGTCCTTATGCTCAAATATTTCTCTCTGCTGTCGGTACACTTCACTGATTACCAGCCAATCTAGATACTCCTTACCAGAACCATAAAAGGCTGCTTCATCTACTGTCATGACCATAACCTTCAGGAGTATCTTAGACACTGTCTCCCAAAAACGCCTCTATACTCACCATCTGATGATGTAAATATGTTTGTCGCAGAGCAGATCATGCTCATTCCTGTCTAGGACTCTTTTACGGTCTCTATGGCAACAGTCCCCTGCTCCGATGGCAGTGTTGCACCTAGGGGAAATACGAAAAAGACTTCATAGCACACTACAAATTCATGTAACATACAGAGACTCAGACATGTTCCTGTATAGTCAGTTATACCATCTATTATCCTTATCTGCTGCAAAAGTCCGGCAGGCCTGATGCAAACGGACGTCTTTTTCAAAGAACATGACAGGAAAACAGCATTCCTGATAGACAGAAAGATCATTTTGAGATCATGTTGTGCTTTCACGTCATAAAATCCAGACACAAACTCCTGGATCAGGAGGTATACGTTTCCAGGAATGTCCAGCCGCCTTGAATCCCATACAGAAGTCGTGTTCAAGAGAATATGCAACCCGATACACCCGGCACATACAAAAGTACAGAAAGCCTTTACGATTTTGAATTGGAGTAATCTTCTCCTAACTATACCATATCCGAGCTTTCGGAATACACTGCGCTGGCCACAAACAGACATAGTAAAACACCACCACATCACTCATAAAATGTTAATTTATGGAGTTATACTCCACAAATCTAGCTTAATTTATGGAGTTATAGTCCATAAATTTTGAAATTTACCAAAGAGCATACTATACTTACACAATTAAAAGATTCAGGAGCTTGTGATGTACAAACGATATTATGAGAATCTCGACGACCATATGAGAAAAAGAAGGGTATTGATCATGTACGGCCCAAGAAGGACCGGTAAGACAACCCTGCTTCAGTCTTATCTGAAGAATTGCGGTAAACGGTATCTACTTGAAAACGGAGAGAATATTCAGTTTTCAGAGTTGCTCTACTCACATGATCTCTCACGAATACGAACCGCACTTGAAGGGTATGAACTGCTGGCTATTGATGAGGCATAGGCAATCCCAGGTATAGGTCTGTCGCTGAAACTCATAATAGATCATATACCTGAGTGTTCTGTCATTGCTACCGGATCATCTTCTTTTTCTCTCTCTAAGCAGACGGGTGAACCTCTTACCGGAAGGAAAAGGACCATAACGCTGTTCCCTCTTGCACAACTCGAATTAAAACATCATTTTACAAATTATGAATTGCAGCATAGGTTAGAAGATTTTCTTATCTTTGGATCATATCCGGAAGTCGTCTCCGCACAAACAAAAGGACAGAAGATTGAGATCCTTCAAGAGCTGGTGAATTCATATCTGCTGAAAGACATCCTGACCTATGACAATCTTAGATCATCCCGCTCTCTTGTACAACTTTTAAAACTGTTAGCTTTCCAGGTAGGAAGTGAAGTATCGCTGAATGAACTTTCAAGAAGACTCAAAATAGATGTTAAAACTGTCGCTCGTTATATTGATCTGCTGGAAAAGACTTTTGTAATACGGGCTGTCACAGGATTCAGCCGGAATCTGAGGAAAGAGGTAACTAGGAAAGCCAAGTATTATTTTCTTGATACGGGTATCCGGAACGGCATAATCTCACAATTCGGGCCATTGGAGACAAGAGATGATCAAGGAGCTCTGTTCGAGAACTTCCTGATAGCTGAACGGCTGAAAAAACAGGAATACACAGCTTTCTATGGGAACATGCATTTCTGGCGGACCTATGATCAGCAAGAGATATATCTTGTTGAGGTGATCGATGAGAAGATCGAGGCATTTGAATTCAAATGGGGCAAAAAGAGACCTAAAACGCCTAAAGCTTTCCGGGAGGCATATCAGCAGGCAACATACAGCGTAATATCCAAAGACAATTATCTTGATTTTGTTTTGTGATAGTGCAACAGGAAAGCACATGTCTGTTATGAACAGCTTCCCGATCCTGAAAAGTTTCAACAGATAAGATCGATCAGCTCCGCAGATACACGATGACCTATTATTTGAAGCGTGAGGAATCATCAATCTCCGCCTCCCGCGATTGTGTGTCTTATACTCTTGGAAAGAGTCAAGCCTTTTTCTCTGAGGACATCAGAAGAATCCTGAAGAAACCGAATTCACCTGCCGACACAACTATCTATGAATCAGTCGCACAACGGTTATGTCGACCCATCTGTAGAGGGTAATATGTTTTTACCAGATGGGGAATGCTGACAAAAAGTTGGACCTTTTCATGCTGCTATACCCAGACTCCTTCGGAATTCAAGAGGTCTCCCTTCCTCCCAAAGACATTTTGATCCGTTTTTCATTGTACCAATAGATGTAATCATCAAGCTGGGTACAGAATTCTTCAAGAGATACTCCCAACCACGAACGATTGTAGAACATCTCGTTCTTCAATCTGCCAAAAAATCCTTTACATGCTGAGTTGTCAGGCGAACAGCCTTTCTTCTGATGACTTTTGTTTGGACAGGGGTGGCTGATAAGGCTGCCTAATTGCACAGATGAATGAGTAATTCCCTCATCAATGAGAAAGTTCAGGAGTTTTTTTGCCTCTTTCAGGAGTCCCGGCAATGATTTCTTGATACGCGAGAGTCCCAGCTTCTCCATATGGTCCCGGATGCTGCGCTCGGAAAGTTCAACATCACAACGCTGTTGCAAATGTTCTGCTATGGTTCGTCCTGATACGTTTCCATCCTTCACCAGATCCACGACAAACTGTTCGATCAGCTTTGCCTTCACCTCGGAAGTGAACCGATACCCCTGGGTCTATCCTGAGCGTTTGGCAATAATAGCCGCAACATCTCCGGCAGAAAGTTTTTCTGCGAGTTCCCGGGTATGCACCAGGGAAAGTCCCAATGCTTCACTGACCTGCCAGGTTGTCAGCAGGTTATCACTGAGCAGGCTCAGCAGTACGACTCGTTACTGAAGCAGGTTTCCACGGGGCAGGGAAAATCGTACCAGAATCTCCCAGTTTCACCGTGACAGTCTCTGGTGAGTGCTCCAATGTGATCTTTTCAGCCACCAGATTAATTGGGAGAAACACTGAGGGAGAGCTTCTGCGATCTTCGAGAGCTGGCAGTCCATCATGCAGCACAGAGCGAACCACCGATCTGACAGTTCCTGGAGGGGTGCCAAGGAGTTTAGCCATCGTGCTGCGTTTGACTCCCTGGGGAGATACAGAGAAAAGCACAAAAACCAGTCGACAACCCGCGAACCTAATGTGGTGCGTGCCTGCTCTAGACGCTGCCGCTTAAGAGAAGATGAGTACATGGCGTTTTGGCAATCTATCATCTTTTAATCTTCTTAT
>CAYYPJ010000256.1:0-3512 GCA_964473495.1 uncultured Spirochaetales bacterium | reverse complement strand
TTATCATTGATTACTCCAAAACTTTTTATATCTTTATCATAGGTACTACGCATCGGTATGATAGTATAAATCCCATAGATACCAAATAATATAGTCAAATAAAGATGATAACGAAATATAGGAATATAATAAGAAATGAGCGCAAACAGAGAACCAACGAGCACAGAAGATAGCAATAACTGTTCAAGATGATAAAATTGTATTTGGCTTAACCCCTTGTTCATCACACTTCTATTATAATACCAAGTACGAATCAAAATAGGCAGTGAAACTGAGAAGATCGTTGTTCCCAATAATCCAACTAAAGAGATCGCCCTATTTGCTTCTACTGCATCCTGCTCCCAATTTGAGCTTTTGTGCATAAAAGCAACACTACACAACCCAACAAACAAGAACCCAAATATAATGTATGCCTGAATTCGTATCTTATGCAGCAGATCTTCAATCATAAAACACCACCTTCGAGTAAAAAAGTGTTAAGAGAACAGGGGCAACTTCATGTTGCTGCCCCTGCTGAATTTCCGTTATTATGCTTTTGCTGCGGCTGCTTCGTCTTTATTCCCTAAAGCACGTATGCTCGCGTATGCAACAAACAATACAATAGCAATAATAATAATATTTACTATTGATAACGTAATATTACCTTTACCAAAATAGTTTATCTCGTTCTCTACCAAAGCCCACAAGGTCATAATCAGCATAAAACATGCCGGTATCAAAGTTACAAGAAACTTCATACCACCAGACTTTTTCAAATATACTGAAGCAGTAAATAACGCTAATGAAGCCAACGTTTGGTTATTAGCCCCAAATAACGGCCAAAGTAACAAAGCTCCCTTTCCATTAGCACCTGTGGAGAATGCCAAGATCCCGGCAGTCAAAAGCGCAAGAAAAGTTGCACCATACTTGTTTGTGAAAAAATTCTTATGTTCTGCAGCTCCTACTCTGTTAGCTCCAAGAAGTTCCTGAATAACATAACGCTGCAGTCTCGTAGTAGTATCAAGTGAAGTTCCAGCAAATGAAGCAACAAAGACTCCCATGATGATAATTCCAAGATACTGAGGTATTCCAAGATAACTAATCATATTGGCTGAACCCACGACAAAGGCACCAACTTTGGCACCAAGACCGGAAGCGGTACTCCAAGATGCATAATGTTCAGTCCATGCCGCAACACCAGTTACAGTACCTGCATCAGCACCGCGTGCAGCTAATCCAATTCCAGCAGCTGTAGCTATAATGACTAATACAGCAAGAACACCTTCCATTAACATTGAACCATACCCTATAAACTTTGCATCTTCTCCGTTTGCCATCTGTTTTGCGGTTGTCCCTGATGCTACGACTGCATGAAATCCAGATATTGCACCACACGCTATCGTAATAAAAAGGAACGGCCACATCGATGGAGCGCCGGCAGGCGATAGATGTACAGCTGGGGCAACAATCTTCAACCCGCTGAATGAAGAAACTATCACACCTGCGACAAGAAGAAACATTGCGACAAAAAGCTCCCATGCATTGATGTAGTCTCTAGGCTGCAGCAATGTGGTAACAGGAAGGGTAGAAGCAATGAATGCATAAATAAACAGTATTATTGTCCACGTGCCTGTTGCCGGCATTGTCCCGATCATCGGCATATCCAGTGGAATATAGTGTCCTAATACTACCGTGATATACATGAGAACCACAGCCAAGAGTGTAAGCTTTGTGACATTTCCATTACGTTTATATACCGCCCAACCGAGGTATAGAGCAATTGGTATCTCCATCCAAACCGGGAATACTGCTTGTGGATACATATGAAAGATTACAGCAATGATCATACCTAGAATAGCAAGGAACAGCCATAACTCAATAAAGACAATTAAAAAGAATGCGAAACGAACTTTCTTGCCAATGTAAATAGAAGCAATCTCAGAAATCGACTTCCCTTCATTACGTAAAGACATGACCAGAGCAGAAAAATCATGTACAGCTCCCATAACGATCGATCCGACGAAGACCCAGATCAAGGCAGGCAACCACCCCCAAATAATACCAATAGCAGGACCGACAATAGGACCAGTTCCTGCAATTGAAGTAAAGTGATGTCCAAATAAGATACCTTTTCTTGTTGGTACATAGTCTTTACCATCTTCAAATTCATGAGCCGGTGTCATATTCTTGTTCGTAATCTTAAAAATCTTCTTTCCAATAAACTCACCATACAACTTGTAAGCAATGATATAGCCAACAAAAGCTAGTATCATAATTAGTACAGCATCCATACCCCCCCTCAAATTATTTATTTAGATCTTTATATTAAAAAACATTACTTGCACAGTGTTGATAAATTCCCATTGATTCATGTGACAGCAAAGTCATATACTGTGGCTGTAATTTGTGGAGACAGTTGGTTGGATAGTTGCGATGTGGTAGTCCCTATCTGGCCTCTGTCTTCTAGCAAAGGACTACCACATGAAGAAAATCAGATCAAAATCCAGGAGAAAGACTCCCTGGTCCGATACGCCCGAAGCCACAGCGCTTCAAGCGTTTATCGATGAGAGCAATCAGGACAATTATCACAGAAAGCATCCGGCCATATTAGATACTGGTGAAGCCGAGCTTCTCAACTCGTTGAATGTACAAGAATGCAGGCACTGCAAAAGTAACGCCATCCAAAAATTTGGCTTCACTGCCAATAGGGTTCGCAGATTCAGGTGCAAGAGTTGTGGACGGACATTCAATGTCCTAACCAACACGATCTTCGACTCCCATAAGATACCGCTCACTGAATGGCTTGATTTTTTGCTCACCATTTTCGGGTATGGCAGCTTCAATCTGACATCAAAGAACAATCGTAACGCTTATACAACAACGAGATACTGGATGGACAAGGTGTTTCTTGTATTGAGGGAATACCAAAACTCTCTGGTTTTGTCGGGAGATGTTGAGCTTGACGAAACCTACTACAAAGTCAGGTATGCTGACGTTCAGAAAAAGGACGACGGCAAAGAATATCGTGGATTGTCCCGGAACCAGATCTGCATCGGCATAGCCTGTGATCACAGCAGCGTAATTTGCTTTGTAGAAGGTAATGGGAAACCGACCAAACAGGGAACGCTCGATATGTTTGCATCTCACATTGAGCCAGAGTCAACCATGAGTCATGACATGGAACAAGCCCACGGACTTCTGGTCAAAACCCTCAGGCTCAGAAGCATCGTATATGATGCGAGACAGATTAAGCAACTAGCTGATTCAGAAAATCCGTTGAATAGGATCAACCAACACTGCAGGATGCTGAAACTGTTCCTTGCCTCCCACTCAGGATTCATCAGGGATAATCTACAGGACTATCTAAACCTATTCTGCTTTGTCATGAACAACCCCAAAGACAAACACGAAAAGGTCGAAAAGTTCATGGGCAAGGCAGTGGACTGCCGGATTTTGCATAGGTATAGGGGGTAAAACTTCGATTCACGCAGTGAGTGGCCGTTTCCTATCAACACTGTGCAAATAATGTTTTT
>CAYYPJ010000255.1:0-3522 GCA_964473495.1 uncultured Spirochaetales bacterium | reverse complement strand
AGAATTTTGTAAGGTTTCATAATAAAAACAGTTACTCTGAATCTTCTCAAATAATGATTGCCTGCATAGAATGGAAGCAAGACCATTTTGGAGGTACTTCATGAATCAAAAAGAGAAAAGAACTGCATCTTTTGACGAGTTACTTATCGGGTTGCTACTATTTTTGAAAAAGGAAAAATCATACCAACCGTTAACACTTCACAACTACAATGATATTCTTTGCAGAATACCATTGTACATGAAAACTCATGGGATAGATTTTTACACGCCGGATGTTGGTATGCAATACTATGAGAGGTATTGTGTAGAACATAACCTTAAAATTTGCACACAGAAAGCAATACTTAGAGCAATCAATAGACTTAATACCTTCTATTCAGGTAAGGAATATGTAGTTCAACAGCAAAAAAACATTGAATTATTACCAGAGGAGTATGAACTGGTATTGAACATTTTTGATGCAAAATGCCGTGAAAGTGGTAATAAGGAGATTACCGTAAAGAGAAAAACCATTCTTTTAAGGTGTTTTCTCAATGACTGCATCGATCTGGGCTGTACCAGCATACAGAAGTTGCAGGCCTCCCAGGTAACGAGGGCATGTCTGAGAGTGGGAAACAAGGATTCGTGGGCAGTGATCAGAGCGTTCTTGCAGTTGCTTGCTGTCATGGAGACTACTGAAACTGACCTATCTACTCTAGTACCATATCACAAGCGATCTTTCAAAGTCCCTTCTACTTACAGTGTGGATGAAATCTTGAAGGTCGAAAATGTCATCGATCGCTCTACTAGCATAGGAAAGAGAGACTACGCAATGCTGCTCATGGCTACAAGGTTAGGCATGAGATCCGGCGATATAGTGAATATTACCCTTGATGACCTAGATTTTGCGCATGACAGGTTAGTATTTGTCCAACAGAAGACCGGAGAATCACTGGTGCTGCACCTGCTACTTGAAATAAAGGAGGCCTTGGAAGATTATATAAGCAATGGTCGACCAAAAACCTCAGAACGCAGGGTTTTTATTCGACAGCATGCTCCATATCAGAGAATTACCACTTCAGTTTTACGTTTTGAAACTACCAGATACTTTCGTGCAGCCGGCATAGATATCACAGGCAAAAAACACGGCCCCCACACCTTCCGTTCGTCGTTAGCCAGTTCCATGGTCAATGATGGGATTCCGTATGAAGCAGTCAGAAAGATCCTTGGACATTCTGATCCAAATGCAATCAAGCATTATGCAAAACTGAATATTGAACGCCTTCGTCAATGTGCTATTGAAGTACCCGAACCTTCCGGAAAGTTCAAAGAATTTCTACAAGGAGGTGGGCACCTATGCTGAAATTCAATAGCATTTTGAAAAATGAGATCTCTGACTTTATGACTCTGCGGGAAGCCTCTAAATGTAAGAGCACCTATAGTCATGACAAATATATGTTGCGGGGCTTTGATGAATACCTCTGTACAATCTCATGTGACAACAAAAATCTTACGGAAAAACAGTTGATTGGATGGATACATACTCTTGCAGGAAATACTCGGACAATAGCCGCTCAGGTAATAGTCATCAGAATTTTCTTGCAACAGCTGTGCAGTTATGGTATTCACAGCTACATCCCAATGGTTCCTAAGATACATGATGATTATATTCCATATATTTTCTCGAACACAGAGTTGAACAGGATTTTTCATGGTGCAGATGCTTTGGAAAAAACTAGCCGAGTACAAAAAAATACGCTAATACATGTGGAAGAACCCATGATTCTGAGGCTTATGTATGGCTGTGGCCTTCGCCTCGGAGAAACACTGTCCTTAAGAATGGAAGATGTAGACCTTGTCGCAGGAGTATTGACCCTTGTATGCACCAAAAGGAACAAACAGCGGGTTGTTCCCATGCATCATTCCTTAGCCGAAATACTCGAGCACTACTGTATGGCTATGGGGATAGTTGGATATCCTGAAAGCTACCTTTTTCCGACCATCAATCCTTTGGAACCGGTAACTCAAGAAAATGTGAGGAAAAAGTTCGACAATCTTCTAAAACAAGCAGAAATATCTCTGCCAGGTAGGAAGAAGAATCAAAGAGGACCCTGTATGCATTGTCTGAGGCATGTTTATGTATTCAAGGCATTTTCCAATGCAGAAAAGGATGGGCGCCGGATTGATGACACGGTTCCTTATCTTTCCATTTACCTTGGACATGATAGCCTGCGCGAAACAGAAAAATACTTGAAATTCAGCAGCGAATTGTTTCCAGAGGCAATGGATCTATTTGGACTATACACCGCACAGATCTTCCCGGAGGTGAACTACGATGAGTGAACCTTCAATATTCTTAAAACTGCTGAATGATTTTATCACCAGCTACTTACCATGTTCTGTAGGGGCAAGCCCCAATACGGTTACTTCATATAAATATGCTTTTCGCCTGTTGCTTGAGTTCATGTATTCCGTAAAAGGGGTATCAGCAGACAAGGTTACTTTTAATCATCTTGACTATGATACTCTCTTGGAGTTTTTTAACTGGATAGAAAAAGTTCGCGGTTGCAGCATATCGACCAAAAATCAGAGATTGTCAGGAATCCTTTCATTCTCTAAATATGCTCAGAACAGGGATCTTTCAGCCGCTTCAGTTTTCCGAACCAGTGTACTGAAAATCCCAATGAAGAAAGGGCAAATGAAGCTGCGGGCAGTCTTTACTACTCAAGAAGTATCCATATTGCTTCGCCTGCCTGATGATCATACAAAAATCGGGTTACGCAACAAGGTTTTGCTTAGCTTGATGTATGCAAGTGGTGCTCGAGCTCAGGAAATGTGCGATCTGACTGTAGGCGATATAGATTCCCATATTAAGGGTGTTAGATTGAAGCTTACTGGAAAAGGAGGGAAATCAAGAAGGATCGGCATTCCTGACAACTGTGGGAAAACGCTACAGAAATACATTGTCCACAGACGAATAAAAGACAAGCCAAATCGTCATGTTTTTTCAAGCCAAACTCATGAACAGATGACCATCGCCTGCATTGAGGGTATCTTCAATAAATATGTTCGTCTGGCAAAAGACGAGAATCTGATGCTATTCAAAGAATCCAGCTATCCGCCTCACTCCATGCGGCATGCAACCGCTTCCCATATGCTGGAAGCAGGAGTGCCCCTTGTGGTCATCAAGAATTTTCTTGGTCACGAATCACTTCAGTCTACTCAGATTTATGCCGAGCTTTCAGAGAATACGGTAAACAAACATCTAAAGGAGTGGAATGAAAAATGGTTTTCTCATAATTCTGGAGGATTGGAATTAGCAGAGCCACACGAAAAAAGTATACCAGATTTCTTGAGCATCAGCTGAAAAGAACTCTTCGATTATTTGAGAAGATTCAGAGTAACTGTTTTTATTATGAAACCTTACAAAATTCTTCTCGGATAAATATACTTCTAGGATAATGAGAATTATCTGAGTTCTCAGATAATTCTCATGGTCGGCGAAAAATCGAGAAGGTCTTTGAGGCACTGTACAAGCAAAAA
>CAYYPJ010000254.1:0-3546 GCA_964473495.1 uncultured Spirochaetales bacterium | reverse complement strand
TGATTGCCCTCAGGACTAGCGATATTGATGGGGAGAGAATGCTCCTTCGGGTAAGTAACGGCAATACCCTGTCGCACAGGGCTTTTGATGATCTCATGGACTCCTGCTACCAGAAGGATTGGGTCGTCTACGCCAAGAAACCGTTCGGTGGGGTTGAGGGAGCATTCGAGTATCTGGGCAGGTACACACACCGCATAGCGATAAGCAACAGCAGGATCGTTGATACCGATGACAATTGTACAACCTTCACCTGGAAGGACTACAAGGACAATGCCAGCATGAAGAATATGACCAGACCATTACCAACGATGAGTTTATCCGCCGCTTCTTGCTGCATGTGTTGCCCTATGGCTTTACCCGCATACGCCACTACGGCCTGTACTCCTCGAGGTCAAAGACTACAAGGCTGGCACTGTATCGTATGGCTCTTGCTGTAAAGCATCACAAGAGACCCAAAAGGAAGAAAAAGAAAAAGCAGGCAGAAACCCCTTTTGAGATCGTGCTGAGGATATTAGGCAGGAACCCGAGGCTCTGCCCAATCTGTGGGATGGTGTTAAACCAGGAGGCGCTTGCAAGGGCCTCGCCTGCGTAAAACCTTTACGTACATCTTATCCTTTGTCTTGGTCCCCCTGTATGGGGGTAAGGGGAAGTTTGCCCAAATCTGTGTCAACAGCCCAGTTTTATCCGAATTCGGGCCACCGTGACCCCTCTTCCCAAGGCAAACAGGCCATAAGGGGACTATATTTCCCCCATAGCATTTTCATCACGGTTTAGCACAACGAAATTATCCACAACCAGTCACAGTAAGCATTAATCCAAGAACTGAGGAATAACTCTGATGTAGGAGTTATGCGGTGACTGCTTGAGATAATTTACTATTCATTTTCCATGATAAAGCATACCTTTCGGAAATCCTGTTTATGGATTCTCTTCAGCAGGTCTTCTACGGTCCTACTGTCATGGAGAGAACCGCAGTATTCACTGAACCATACAGGAATCATCGTGTCCTGCCTCGTGAGAATCGCTAGGTTCTTCTGTGGAATCTTCTCATGGCCATGCGAATACCCGAACTCAACGAACGGATCTCCTTCGCCATAGCTGATCACATTTGAAGAATCGAAGCAATAGTAGCCGTATTTCGACAGGTTCTCCTCTAACCATTGCGAGAAGAACGTATTCCTCTTATCGAGGGTAATACGAGAAAGAAGTTTCGAGACTTCCTGAGAGGAAAGGGTTCCATAGGGTTCAGCCATATTTTCCTCAGCCCAGTCTCCACACCACGAGAAAGCCGCTTCTGTAGCCACTGAGTACTTTGCCACTGTCAGTATTTTCTCTCCATCATCGGAACCGAAGGTATCGGTGAGTAGCTTCCTCAGCCTGAACTTCTTTACATATTTCTCTAGAACAAGATCTTCTCCCAGAAATCTTGTCTGGGAGACACGGTACGTATCCAATACATCTTTCGCATGCTCGAACTTATATCGGTTGTTATACAGGATGGGACCATCTTTGCTCATCCGTTTCCCGATGGTCGTACGTGTATGTCTTGAGGACTTCTTTTCAGCATCAATCTCTTATGTGGACAATATAATTTCCCTGTCGGTATGATTTGACATTATCACTTTCGATTGAGGCCATGTAAAACTTTGGGGGAATTTGGGTCTTGACATACAAAAATATTATGATAGAATTGATTAATTCGTAGAAGATATATTCGATAAGGAACAATAACCTTGAAAGATAATGAAACAGGGAAGGTGTTAGAAACCTATCTGAGAGTTCAGCAATTCTATGTTCTTGCAGAACAGTGCCTTAATCTAATACAAAAGTCGATGCAGCCTGTTTTGAAGGATTTCAAATTAAACCATTCTCAGCATCTCGTTCTTCTTATTCTCTGGTATTCGGATTTCAGTGGAAATGAAATTTTCAGTACTGAACTTGCATATCTATTGGGTTTGGAGAAACATTCAATATCTACCATAATAGATAATCTCTATAAACGGGGGCTGGTAGCCCGGTATAGGAAGAAAGAAGATCGGAGAGCTGTGAATATTAAATTGACAGAAGAGGGTATAGCTCTTGTTAAAGCGCATCATCCCCAAACAGTGGAAAAGATTTCATTCGAGTCAAAGTTGACTGACAATGACTTCGAATTCTTGTTTTCTTTTCTTGAGTCACTTCGGGATATTACAGCTGAGAAAAATAATCAATCTTCATCAATCTATAGTTCTGCTTTTAAGAAGCTTCTAGTGGATGGTCAGGAGAAATATGTTGAGCATTGTATCAAGGAGGGGAACTAATGCCTGAAGTATCGGTGGGAGGAGATAGAATATATTATGAGGTTCATGGAGAAGGAGAACCGGTTATCTTTATTTCCGGTCTTGGTGCTGATTATACTCTATGGCATTGGCAAGTCGAAGAATATTCTAAAGAATTCAAATGTATCTTTTTTGATAACAGGGGAATAGGGAGGAGCACAATAGAAAAAGGCTTGTTAAATAAAGAGAATCTAACCTTGAAGCTTCTTTCTTCTGATGTAGCGGGGCTTATGAAAGAGCTTGAGATAGAGAAAGCACATATTGTCGGAGCCTCAATGGGAGGAATAATTGCGCAGTCTTTTGCAGTTACTTATCCGGAGAAAGTGATGACGCTTTCTTTACACTCAACACTTGCAAAATCTTCACTTCTTGTTAATCTTCATTTTAGAACACAGATTGATCTTCTAGAGAAGCTTTCTATCGGAGAACTTCTTAGTAGCATGGCTCCAACAATATGGTCTGAAGAAACTCTAATTAGCCGTTCAGATCTTTTACTTGAGTTCCGCAGTTTGAAAAAAAATGCTAAACCCTCTGTTTCAAAGGAACTCTATGCTCTTCAGGCATATGCCTGTCTCGATTTTAATCTGCTGGATGAAATCAGCAAGATAAAAGTACCTGTACTCGTAACTGCTGGTGCTGAAGATATATTGATACATCCCCGAAATTCAAAAATAATTCATCAGTCAATTCCGGAGTCCGAATATATCGAGTTTCTAGGTTGCGGACATGCTGCTCTGGTTGAAAAACATCGAGATTTCAATTTAAAAACATTAGACTTTTTAAAAAGAAATAGGGAGATAAAATAAATGATAATTTCATTGATAGTTGACGGACTTGCAGTTGGCTCTATTTATGCACTGGTAGCAGTGGGCCTCGTCATGCTTGTCAAATCCACAGGTGCATTGAATTTTGCGCATGGTGACTTTATGATGATCAGTACCTTTGTCGCTTATTCACTGTGTGTTCAGTATGAGCTTCCTTTCTGGGTTGCTTTGGTGGGCGCTCTGGCAGTCGCCGCAGTTCTTGGCATGGTGGCAGAACGGCTTGTAATAAGAAAACTGATGAAAGGACCTATGTCGGGAATTGTTATGGGGACACTTGGTATGTCTTACATTCTTCAGGGAATAGCCAAAATAATCTGGACAGATGATATTTTTAAGTTTCCTGAATTCTTTCCGGGAGATTATGTAAAAATTGGAAGTGCTTCCATTTCCCCTCAGAGTATAGG
>CAYYPJ010000253.1:0-3570 GCA_964473495.1 uncultured Spirochaetales bacterium | reverse complement strand
CTGGGAGGGGCGTGCTGTCGATACTCTTCTTTTAGTGGAGGTCGATAGCATGTCTGCTCTACAATCATCAATAAGTCGCCTATGTATATATTTTCAGTTCTTTAACAATCTTTCCCAAGTTTGTGAAATCCTTATCATTGTGTAAAAGATAGAGATCATTTTCTATTGCGGTTTCAGCTATTAATAAATCTATTGTGCTTCGTATTGTTATTCCATTTTTTCTACAAACAAAATACAAATATGCAGCTTTTTCGAATGAAACTTTTCCGTTTCTTAAATTATAAAAAGGTAATGTGCTTAAATACTCTTGCAGCTGAGAATACTCCTTTACATCCTTTGCACTTTGTAGTAATTCCTGATATATATAACAATTAATTCCGAACGGAATTTCCCTGTCAATAATCTCATCCAGCTTTTCGTAAATATCATCTTTGCTTCCTTTTAGATATCCAATCATTACCGATGTATCCACTAAAATCATGATCCTTCTCTCATGGATTTATAATCATAATTTTCTCTAAAAGATATTTTCCCTCTAATTTCTTTTAGATTTTTTCGTTTTCTATTGGATACGTACTCTTTTAATGCAGTCTCCACTAACTCTTTCTTGGTTACAATTTCACCGGAGTATTTAAATGCTTCTTTTACAAGCTCATCGTTTAATACAATATTAGTTCTCATATACTCACCTCTATACACATAGTAATACACATTAATGATCTTTTCAACAATTCTATACCCATTTCCCCCAAAATTCCATTACAAATCCATATATTTGGATCAGTTACGATAAGGAACTGAATCTCTCTATGATTTCTGTTATGGAGCACCGATTCATTCATGGTTACCGTACACCGGCATCTTTTTTTTAATTTGTCGCAGGTTGCGGTACATTTCATCGTTTTTCTGGAGTGATGGTTGCAGATGTGAGGAGAATCGGCAAGGAGGCTGGACAAGATTACTCGTCTTTGTATTTGCTTTGTAAATGCGGGGAGTATATCACGTCTGGAAAAGAGTACTTTTCTTGGCAGTTACTTCGCAACTGAGAGAAGATGGACGTACAGGGACTGTTAGGTTATAAAGGTTTTAAAATAGCTGAAATTTAAACAAATGAGATCTGTCTGGATATAAAGCTGTGAGGATAAGCCCCTTCGCCCATATCCTTCGTTTTATTCAGGGCTTCGCGTATTTGCAGAACGTTAGTCTCCATTTGCAAAGGATTTCTTAATGAAAATAAAAATTGGATCAGTTGTGCAAATAAAATCTGGAGGTCCAAACATGACTGTTACAGGATTTTTAGATAAAGAACACAGAGAACAATACAAAAAAGGTGTTTGAATTTCGATCCTGAAAAAACAAATGAAAATACTAATGGATATGTTCTCTGTCTATGTGGGAAACATATGGTAAAAACCAGTTTAAAAGTTCTGAGACTTCAGAAAATCTGAGCTAATTTGCTCATCTTCGCGGACAGAACTGTTCGGCTGTCCGCATTTTCAATAATGAAGTCCATCTCGGACAGTATGATTGTCCGAATCCAAAAGAATATGCACACCAACTAGATTTTGGTTCCATAGATTATGCGAACAGCTAAACCGTTATTAATTCATTATATTCTATAAGGTTATCGTTTGTGTAGTATTCTATTTGAATTTATACGAGTAGTTAATCCCAAAATTTGTATTAATTGTGTAACTATATGTTATATATTACCTTTTTAGTCATATATAAGTCTTCTATTATTCAGTCCATATATTTTGATTATTTACATTGGTAACACACTCTAGGAAACAGCTACTGTAACTGCGTCATTTTGCTAGAGGTGAAATATATACATTTTTTTGGGGAGGGAATCTATGGGATCAGTAAAAAGATTTGGTCGTATTCTGTTGGTTGGTGCTATTGCCATCATAGCGCTAACATCGTGTAGTCTGTTTAATAATACCGTTGAAAGTTTGTTTGATGGAGGGTTCAAGTTAGCACCGGAGATTAGCGAAAATGAGATCGATTTTGAGATCACAGGAGTTGGAACGGGTATGAGAGGGTATGATAATTTTCCATCAATCACACTCTTTGTCGAACCAAGGATTGCGGGCACTGACGAATTAATAACGGGTATGCTGGAAGCTGATTTCTTTGATGTTATTGATGATAATGGAGAAGCACGCCCAATAACTGTTACTCCAAGAGGGGCTACTACCACATCAAACAAAAGTGCAGATATCGTATTTGTTATTGATACGACTGGAAGTATGAGTTCATACTTAACTACTATGACCAATAAAGCTCAGGACTTTGCCGATACCATTACCGATTCTGATATTGATTTCAGACTTGGATATATAACTTTTGGAGATGACATAAGGAAAGATGAAGGAAAAGAAGAATATCTGAAACCGACAACTGACGTCGCTACGTTTAAGGAAGCCATTGGGAGACTTACAGCATATGGCGGAGACGATGGTCCGGAAAATCAGATTGATGCATTAGATTATGCACGTACAGCTGTCTTAGATAGTAACCCCTGGGGGTCGTTTCAGCAAGATGCTTCATTTACGTATAGAAATGATGCTCTTGTTATCTTTGTGTTAGTAACCGATATTGGATATCACACTCCTGAATCTCCGGGTGATGTTTGGAATGTTTATAGCAAAGGAGTCAACAATACTATCGATGAAGAGATCACAAAACTGAAGAATGACGGGATCTCTTGCTATGTGGTATCTCCTGACAGTGGAGATTCTGGTGAAGAAAGATATCCTGATCTTGCTGAAGAGACAGGAGGCCGTTGGTATACTTATACTGAAGACACTTCAATTTTTGCCGATATTATTGATGATATCAGCACAGATATCACCACACGTGGTGATTATATGATTACATTCATGACAAATGACTTTTCTCCCGAAATCCTGCACATTGTTAGAATAGCCATACACACTAGTCAAGGAGATGCACAAGCAATTGATTATTTCTGGTCTCCTGAAGTAGTAGATTATGATCGAGCACTGCAGTTATTTGAGGAAGCAGCAACTAAGTAACTTGTACTAAACGTGATATGTTATCGTAATCCAGATTCTCTATGGGTGATGAGGCCACCTTTGTTTGGTCTCATCGCCTGTTTGTTCTCATGCCTGTAGAGGGATTGTTCATGTCAACCAGTTCTTTCACAGATATGGTAAAATGTCTTCACCCCCTAAGTCTCTCCAGATCACCAGTTTCTGATATCCCGGGTGTCTGTAGTCACAACATAAGAGCGTTCTTCATCAGTTAACATCTTCAACCTGGCAATGATCTCTCTTGATATTCTTAATGACTAAAATTTCTAGATTCTTCGCACTACATATGTAGCTATGCAGTTATTGCTTCTTTCCCAAATCTTTCGCCATCTGATCAAGGACCTCTTTCGGCCAGCAGTCATGAGGGAGCTTGACTCCCATAGCAGAGAGAATAAGGCCTGCTTTGCTAGTGATCTCTGAATAGGTACGGTCCTTGGGGCTTTCAGAAGAGAATGAACATTCGATTCCCTCGATCTCATCGAACAGAGATCGCATCGCATAGGTCCTGTAT
>CAYYPJ010000252.1:0-3591 GCA_964473495.1 uncultured Spirochaetales bacterium | reverse complement strand
TGGCGACAAGAACCCTCGATTCTAAGCGTGATCGTTTTCTCACGATCTTTATGGTCCCGTTCATGTCATGCGGGGCTCGATTACCGGTGTATGCTCTCTTTGCCGCTGCATTCTTTAGTAAACATGCAGGGCTTGTGGTATTCTCTATATATCTGGCTGGTATCGTATTAGCGATTATAACAGGACTAATCCTAAAGAGGACACTTTTTAAAGGTGAATTCTCACCCTTTATCATGGAACTGCCGGAATACCATATACCTAAATTCAAAAAGGTTATGTATTATTCTTGGGAGAGGTTGAAGATCTTCATGTTCAGAGCTGGTAAAGTGATCATGATCGTCGTGTTTGTCCTCACGGTATTAGGAAGCTGGGGGGTGGACGGCACATTTAATAACGAAAATTCTGATCAATCGGTATTGGCTGCAATCGGCAAGGCAATAACTCCTATCTTCGAACCTATGGGAATATCGCGGGATAACTGGCCTGCGACAGTGGGACTCTTTTCAGGTATATTCGCTAAAGAAGCAGTAATCGGGACATTGAACAGCCTCTATCTTGATCCAGAAGAGGTCTCTGAGGGTGATGAAGCATTCAACTTGGGTAAAGAAGTCATCAGTGCATTTACGGTCTTGGGTGAGAACCTCGCAGGAATATTCGGGGGGGCTGAAGATCCATTGGGATTTAGTATGGTCAGCGGTGATGAAGAAACAGTAGCTGAATCTGTTGATGCTAATACTTCAATCTTCATTGCACTCCATTCCCATTTCACTCCAGCCGGGGCCTATGCCTACATGCTCTTCATCCTTATCTATTTTCCCTGTGTTGCAGTGCTGGGGACAGTATTCAGGGAAGTCGGAAAGTTCTTCGGAATTGTTATGGTTCTCTATCTGACAATATTAGCATGGGTCGTCTCGGTCTTTGTCTATCAGATAGCTGAAGGCCACTCTGTCTTTTGGATTCTGTCTGCAATGGTAGTCTGGGCACTTGTCTATGTGAGTCTTACACTGCTTGGCAAACGTGAAGAGCGCATGGAAGCATCTTTGTTCCTATAAATTTTGGACTCTATTGATAGTATAGTTTTTGGCCTGATGATGAGAACATCTTACTATAAAATGTTTGAATCATCAGGCCTCCTTGCGGCAAATCTGGAGAAAGACCATGATTTTAGTCCAGCAGGTGTCAATGTTCGATGACTTTATAAGGATATGGTAAAATATATCTATGACAGTGAATGAATTAGCCAAACGATATCCCGCAGCATCTGAATATTTGACACAGATATACCTCATCATCAGAGACTATGCCTACTGCAATAATCACAGGCTTGCTGATCTTATCGGCGTCTCTCCGTCGGCTGTTTCTCAGGCCGTAGGTCGTTTAAAGCGATTGGGTCTGACTGACCAGGATAAGTATGGTATGATCACGCTGCTTGAGACTGGCCGGATATTGGCAGAGAAGATCCTGAAGAGACATTATCTGCTGGAATATCTGATGGTCAGACAACTTGATTTTCCTTGGGAGCTCGCTGATAAAGAAGCAGAACGTCTTCAGGATAAGGTCTCTGAAGATTTTATTACTCACCTTGATAAACGTCTTGATCATCAAATGGTCTGTCCTCATGGTAATCCATTTCCCTGTAACCCTCATCTAGCGGAGATTTTAAAGGCGGAACCTCTCAGTAAAGCAGCTGTCGGTGACACCATAGAGATAGTGCGTATTACCGAAGAGGGGGAACGAGAACCTGGGCTCCTTCATACCTGCTATGAGACAGGAGCGATGCCGGGAAGCATCTATACCCTCATAAAGATAGATGGCGATCAACTGATACTCGCAGATATGACTTCCGATAGTAAAATTTATATCCCTCTCCATTATGCAGAGTATATGAGAGTAAAAAGTATTCAGAGTAGAACAGTAGTTTCATGAGAACATCTTTTTAGCGGGGAGAATATCCTATTCCCTGTAAAGGGTCGAATGAAAGATATGATAAGCTTGAGATTTGGAAGATAATGAGTATTCTCTACCGTAATATAGAAACTTACGCTGCCTATTACTAAGGTTCCCCCTGCTGGAGGAAATCTGATGAGAAAATGGTGTCGAAAGCCAGTCTCATAACGAGGAGACCGGCTAGTAAAATCGTTTTCTAGACATACCCCTGATCGATCATCGCATTAGCCAAACGCATGAAGCCGGCAATATTCGCTCCATCAACGTAATTACCTTTTGTACTGTACTGACTTGAGAAATCTATACACATATCATGAATGTTTTTCATGATCTTTTGCAGTTCATTGTCGACTTTTTGTCGTGACCATGCCATGCCTGCGCTGTTTTGTGCCATTTCCAGCCCTGAAACAGCCACCCCGCCTGCATTTGTTGCTTTTGCCGGGCCATAGAGAATCCCTTTGCTAAGAAATAAATTAATACCATCTTTGTCAGTAGGCATGTTCGATCCCTCTGCTACAAGTATGATACCGTTGTTGAGAAGGTTCTTTGCATCCTTTCCATTGATCTCGTTTTGAGTCGCACAGGGAAAGGCACAGTCTGCTTTGACATCCCAAAGCGGATTGTGATCACGATCCTGCTTGACAGGATAGTATTCTACTTGTGGATACTGCTCTGCATACTCTGAAATACGTCCACGTCGTATATTCTTCAGCTCCATGATGAAGCTTAACTTATCTCGGTCAATACCATCTGCGTCATAGATAAATCCTGATGAGTCTGAGGCTGTAACGACTTTTGCACCGAATTCAATCAGTTTTTCAATCGTGTACTGTGCAACATTCCCGGAACCGGAGACGAGACAGGTTTTTCCTTCTAGGGAATCGTTTCGGGTCTTTAGCATATAACTGCTGAAATAAATCAGGCCATACCCTGTTGCCTCAGGGCGAATCAGCGAGCCTCCCCATCCTAAACCCTTACCAGTGAAGACGCCTGTGAACTGGTTCTTAATACGTTTATACTGACCAAACATGAATCCGATCTCTCTAGCTCCAACTCCAATATCACCTGCCGGTACATCAGTATTCTCTCCGATGTGTCGGTAGAGTTCCGTCATAAAGCTTTGGCAGAAACGCATGACTTCCAGATCACTCTTTCCTTTAGGATTAAAGTCAGAGCCACCCTTTCCTCCACCAAGACTTAATCCGGTAAGACTATTTTTGAATACCTGTTCGAAGGCAAGGAATTTCATGATGCTCTGGTTTACCGATGCATGCAGTCTGATCCCGCCTTTATAGGGACCCAATGCACTGTTCATCTCAACACGGTAGCCTCGATTTATCTGTAGTTCTTCATTGTCATCCACCCAAGGTACACGAAAAGAGAGTAGACGTTCCGGTTCTACCATACGTTCTACTATTTTATGATACTGAACTGCAGGGAAGGCAATGATCACTTTTTCCAATGATCCAAGGACTTCTCGTACAGCTTGATGAAACTCCTTCTCATAGGGATCTCGTTGCTCGACCTGTTTAATGATTGAATGAATATTTGACATCTATACGATACTCCTTACTATTATTTGAATGATAATATAGTATAGAAAGAAATAGGAAACTTCGTCAATGTGATATCTTAATAATGGGT